>USGZ01000090.1 GCA_900554265.1 uncultured Porphyromonadaceae bacterium | reverse complement strand
GAGGCCTCGGGGATTGGCCTTGAAGCTATGGCGCGCCTTGAAGAGGCCGCGGCAGCGCAGGGTCCACTCGCGGGCCTCGCGGGCGTAGATTTCGAGTATCTCGGCGTTGTCCTCCTTCGAGTTTACCTGAATCTGAAGCAGGGAGTACATCAGCGACATCCTCAGGTAGTCGGCCCACTCGAAATCCTCGCCGCCGGGGGCCAGCAGAGCGTCGTAGACGGGCTTGACGGCCTCCCAGTCCAGGCAGCCGGCTATGATGTTGATGCGCTCCATGATGAAGTATGTGAAGGCGCAGCCGGAGCCGTAGGCCGATATCATCACTGGCACGAAGCGGCGGAACTCCTCCAGCGCCGCCCGGCACTCGGCGGAATCGGGATTGTCGCCGAAGCGGTTGAAGAGGTCGACGAAGTCCATGGCCTCCTTAAGCCGCGGACGGCCCCACTGCCCTTCCGGCGCCTCGGGCGGCACAACCTCCGGATTCCAGTAGCCCTGGTATTCGACGGCGTTGTTTACGTAGTCCGACTGGAAGGTTATCTGCTTGCGCATCAGGGTCTGGAGAAATGGCATTGCGATGCGGACAAGGCGGTAGCGCCAGGTGAAATAGGAGGCGATGCCGCGTATTTCGGCGAGCATGTCGGAAATCATCTCGCGGTCCTGGACGGGAGCGGTGGTGGCGTCGATAATGAGCAGCGTGGCCAGACGCGCGCCGGTCTCTACGAAGGTCATGGCACGTCGGCGCGCGGTGCCGGCGGCGACGTTGCCGGCGATGGTGCGCGAGCGGATGTCGGCGAACATCTCGTGGACAATACGCTGTGTAAGATTCTCGCGCAAAGGCGTATGTCCGGAGGTATGGCTGCTGCGCGAGAGATAGTAGATCTGCTTGCAGGTCTCGTTGCCTACCTCCTCGATGTCGTCCATCACCAGACTCCAGAGCATGTCCAGCGGGCGGCAAGTGTAGAGGTCCTCGTTGAAATAGTCCGACAGGAGCATGTTCGACACGGCCACTGTAGCCGTATCGCGCAGGCGGACGGTAGGCGCCAGCCGGGCCTGGAGTTCATTGAGGGTACGGATGGTATCGGAAGTTGCCTTGTTGTCGGCCACGAGCTTGCGCTGGAGGTTATAGTTCGGGATGAGGGTCCGGTCGGCTGGGCGGCTGGCGAGCATCTCGCCGAGGATGCGCACAAGCGTGCCCTCGAAATTCTCGCGTATGAGCATATCGAAGGTCTCGTTGACCAGCTGCATCACGCCAGGGTTCTCGCTATAATCGGTGACGAGGTCGAAGAGCGGGCGCAGGTCACCTGTACGCAAAATTTCCATGAGCAGAGCGTTGCGCATGGCTCCGATGAAGACAACATTGATGCTGGCCGCGCCAAGGGCGTCGACGTAGGTCTTAGCCGGAAGGGCCTGAGTGCGGTCGGCTCCATGATTTATAACGAGGAACGCGCGCGCGAGCATATATTCGAGGAAGCGCTCGTAGATGAACTCGACTGAATGGATGGTGCGGCCCTCGACGGTCTTCTCGCTCTCGCGGAGCACCGGGCGGTCCGGCTTGTTGCACAGCTCGGCGTAGGCCACGGAAATGCCGCTGTCGCGGAAAATCAGCGTCGCCAGCTTGTGGAGCGGGCTTTCCGGCTCGTCCAGGGCATCGCGGACGGCGTCGACAGAGAGGCTGCCGACAGGCGCCCCACGCAGGTAGGAGAGCAGGAAGATGCGCGATATCTCCATCAGCAGACTGAACTGGAGGTGTCCTGCGAAGGAGCGCTCGCCGATGTCGTCGACCATCTTTGTGAAGAGCGCCAGGGAGGAAAAATCGCTCTGGACTCCGGACAGGCGCTCGCCTATGTAGTTACTGCCCACGAACTTCATCACCAGCGGGTCGCGCAGACGCAGCTTCACGCGCCGGTCGATTTCGGCGTAGTCGGTGGTCATCTGGTAGAGGGTCTTGTAGTTGGCGTAGGCGCGCTCGGTCTCGGCATCGGTGAATCCGGAGACCGTGGCCTCCTCGCCCTCGGAGAAGACAGCCTCGGCGGCCAGGTCGACGGCGGGGAGTATCTGGTTTTTCCAGGTATATGAGCGGCAGGTGCTCACCAGCTTGAAGCGGCGGTAGGCGGGGTCCGCGAACGCGCGGAGCAGGTCGGCGTAGAGGGCCGCCGGGGCATTGTCGGCGCCGCCGCGATAGTTGAGGCACTCGTTGACGGCATCGACGAATATGAATATGTCGCTTCCGGCGGCGTCGGCCTGGGCGTGGAGGTGGTCCAGGACGCGCTTCAGCGGGCGCCGGGAGCTGATGCCGAAAATGGCCTTGAGGGTATCTTCCAAGGGCGCATCGGAGAACCCGGCGCCGTTGAACACCAGCACGGGACGGCCCTGGCGTAGGAATTTCTCCGTCCAGTAGCATATCTGGTTGGTCTTGCCCTGGCCCGCGTCGCCGGCGAGGGGCAGCAGCGTGGCCTCCGAGCGCCCGAAGCGCTCGAGCAGGTCGGAGAGGTGGGCGCGGTCGACGAACAGGTCAGCGCTGTACTTCTTCTCCTTCTGCACCTGGACCATATGGCGCGCGGAATGGGCGCGCATGGCCTCGCAGAGTTCCTGCCAGTTGGCTTCCTTGGCGATGTCGAAGGATGGCACGAGGGTCTGCAGGAAGGCGTCGAAGGCGGCGTTGTAGTCCTCGGTCTCGAAGCCGGCCACATTCTCATCCGATGTCTCGTACTTCACTTTCTCGTCCTTGAGGGTCTGGAAGATATAGATATACTTATCGTCCAGATCGATGGCCAGTGGAAAGAGGTCTGCCGTAGGGAAGCCGTCGAACCCCACGTAGTAGTGTCCGGGCACCGGAGCGGCCGGAGGATTGGCGGCGGGAGTACGCGAGCCGTGTAGGTCCATGACGTTGCCGGCGGCGGTCACGGAGCACACCGTCGCTTCCGCCAGGGGCTCCAGGCCGGCGAGCATCGCCTTGATGCGCGGGGCGATTTCCTCCAGCACACCGGCGTAGATGGCCTGGGAGAGTGAGGTAGAATGGCCTTTGTAGTCGTTGCGTATCTTGATGATGCCGCGTTCACGGGCCGAGCCGACAAGGACGTCGCGCTTGCGGTTTTTGACATTGGCCGACAGCGACCGGACCAGCGGATGCTCCGGCACGGCGCGGGTCATGGCGTCGAGCAGCGGATGGAATAACTCGTTGACGCTGTCGCCGAAGGAGAGAGGACGCTTGCCGTCGATCATCCTCACCGCGCGCTCCACGCCCTTGAGACTTCCCGCGCCGGGAACCGTGCGGGCCAGGGCCAGGAAATAGCAGTTGACCCACTGGACGCTCATCTCGAAGAAGTCCAGGATGCGTGTAAGGGCGTCGCGGTAGTTTCCGGCCTCGCGGGCCTCGACGGCACGGACAAGGGGGATGGACATCGTCAGCGGCAGGCGTCGGGCGAGAATCAGGGTCGGGTCGGTTTCTGTGTCTGTCATGGTGGCGCGGTAGTGATTATTTTACAAAAATACAAAGAGTTTGCATATTTTTCCTTACATTTGCAAAAATTCCGCCATCAGACCTCAGAAATAATGCCAAACTTTCAGAACATTTCCTTCCTATGCGGATATTTCAGCCGCGACGCCGACGCCGATGGTGCCGATGCCCTCGTTGCCGCCGGCTGGAACTCGGTGGAATATTCTGAACAGACCGAACGCGGGTACCGCAACTTCTTCTACTCCGGCTTCGTCGACTTCTTCCTGCGCAAGGGCCCGGGCGCTCCTGTGCGCAAATTCCGCAAGGAGATTGAAAGCACCATAGCCGTCGGCGAGCACAAGGCTACAGTCCAGTCGCTATGCCTGTGGATGATGCCCTACGGCACCGCGCTCTACTCCATAGAGGTCCGCATGGAATCCGGCGACCTCAACGACTTCACATGGCTGCTCCACGTAATGCGCGACTGCAACCGCTGGGACCGCGAGGAGGTGCAGGAATTCCTCGCCACGGCCATCGCCCCGATACGCGAGGGCGGCACACTCATTGGCAATACCGACGCCGACCTGGTAGAAATGGGCAACAAGCTCAAACTCTTCCAGATAGTCACCGCCGAGGACTTCGCCGACTTCGGCGCCAACGCGGACTTCACTCTATTCGAGCTGGGTACCCTCGGCAAAATCGGCGGCTGCAGCCAGAACTCCGGCGACAGCCCGTCGGAGAGCTATATCCGCCGGCTGATGGAGGGCAACAAGCTGAGCTTCTTCCGCAACTGGAGCGGCCTGGCCTTGCTCGACACCTTCACCATGATGGGCGCCGGCATCAAGCCCTGGGCCCTGGAATCCTGGCAGGAGGACTACTTCGGGATGATTTACATCCACACCCTGTTCTGCAAGTTCTATCTCCTGAAACTCAACGCCCGCTTCCGCGAACACCCGGAGCAAGGCGAGAAACTCGAGGAGGAGTACCACCAGTTCGAGCGTCTCTATACTTTCCACCGCATCTCCTATAACTTTCTGCCCCAGGAAATCGACGAGACCATGGACAAGAGCCTTGAAATCACCGAAGAGACCACCCTCCTGCGCCGATACATAATGGAGTGCAACAAGCAGAAAGCCGCCGAATCCGCCGGACGCCTGGACAAGATTCTGACCTTCCTGGCCATCGTAACGGTGTTCTCGACCATCTGGGACTTTGCCTCGCTTCTGGACGCCATGTGGCCCTTCAGCCAGCTTGCCGGAACAGCCGAAGCCGGATTCCGCTTCGTTACGTCGGCGGCTCTGCTCATAATAATACTCGTAATCATCTATATTCTTAAACCATCACGAAAATAAGCCCCGCCGCAGGGCGGGTGCAGACTACGCAAGCACACATACTATGAAACACAACCGAATCCTCGTCCTGGCGACGACACTCCTCTGCCTCCTCGGCGGCATCCTCAGCGGCGAAGCCCGCAACCCCAAGCGCGAGTTCCGCGGCGCCTGGCTCCATGTGATCTTCCAGGGCCAGTACCGCACCCAGACCACCGAGCAGAACAAGGCGTATCTCATCCGCCAGCTCGACAGCCTCCAGGCCGCCGGCGTCAACGCAGTCCTCTTCCAGGTACGTCCGCAGGCCGACGCCCTCTACCCCAGCCAGCTGGAGCCCTGGAGCCGCTTCCTGACCGACAACGGCGCCGCTCCCGAGCCTTTCTGGGACCCGCTGCAATTCATGATTGACGAATCCCACGCCCGCGGCATGGAGCTCCACGCATGGCTCAACCCCTACCGCGTGACCTCCAACAGCCGCCAGACGCTACCGGAAGGCCATATCTACCACAGCCATCCCGAGCGCTTCATCAAGTACGACGGCAAGCTCTACTTCGACCCGGGTCAGCCCGAGAACCGAGAGTTCATCGGCAAGGTGGTCGACGATATCGTGGCACGCTATGACGTCGACGGCATACACTTCGACGACTACTTCTACCCCTACCCCGTTGCCGGCAAGGAATTCGGCGACGACGCCAGCTACGCCCGCTACGGCGAAGGCATGGACCGCGGCGACTGGCGGCGCAAGAACGTAGACCTGCTCATCGAGGACCTCGAGAAGCGCATCCACGCCGCCAAGCCCTGGGTACGCTTCGGCGTTAGCCCCTTCGGCATCTGGCGCAACAAGTCGACGGACCCGCGCGGCTCCGAAACCTCCGGACTCCAGAACTACGACGCCCTCTTCGCCGACGTCCTCCTCTGGGAACAGGAAGGATGGATCGACTACGTGCTGCCGCAGCTTTACTGGGAGCTGGACCATCCCCGCGCGTCGACACGCATCCTCGCCGACTGGTGGGCCGCCAATTCCGGCCGCAACCGTCATCTCTATATCGGGCAGGACGTAAACAAGACAATGCAGAAGAACGAGCTGGCCGAGAAAGTCGCCATCTCCCGCCGCCACGAAACCATTCAGGGCAACTGCTGGTGGCCCGGCTACTCGATTTCGAAGAATATCGGCGGCGTAGCCGACTCGCTGGCCGCAAACCAACAGAGCTCAATCGCCCTCGTGCCTGAATATCCCTGGCTGGCCGAAGCGCGTCCCGCCTCAGTAGGCGACGTCGCCATCGCAGCCGACGGCACAATCACCTGGTCGGCCCCCGCGCCGCAGAACAAGGCCGACGACGCCGTGAAATTCGTGGTCTACCGCTTCGCCGACCTCGACTCCATCGACCTGGACAACTCCGAGGCCATCGTTGCCGTTACTCCAGAAAAGCAGTTCCGCGCTCCCGAAGCCGGCGTATATGTGGTTACGGCACTCTCCCGCGTCAATGCCGAGTCCGAACCCTCCGTTCCCGTGGTGACCAGATGAGCCGGAAGCCCCGCGAAAGGCTGGTATCCGTCATAGTGCCGGCACACAACAGCGCCGTCTTCCTGGACGAGTGCATCGAAAGTGTGCTGGCACAGACTTACGGGAACTGGGAGCTGATAATCGTCGACGACCGTTCGAGCGACGCTACCGCCGATATTGCGGCTCGCCACGCCCGGGCCGACAGCCGCATCCGCGTAGAGCACGTGGACTTCAGCGACGTGTCCTCGACGCGCAATCACGGCATCCGAGTCGCCCGCGGCGAGTTGTTCTGCTTCCTGGATTCCGACGATGCCTACGGCCCGACGGCTCTTGAAGCCATGGCCGGCGCCATCGACACGCCCGGCTGCGACATGGCCGTCGGCCAGTTTCGCTACGACAGCCGCAACACTCTGCGTCCGGAGCCAAACCCGACCTGGAAATGCCTTTCGGGACGCCAGGCGGCCATCGCCACCCTCTTTCAGAACGGCGGCTGGCACTGCAGCCCCTGGGGGCGCATGATTTCGCGCAAGGTCATCGAAAGCACACCGCTGTTCCGCGAAGGCTCGCGCTACGAG
>USGZ01000089.1 GCA_900554265.1 uncultured Porphyromonadaceae bacterium | reverse complement strand
CATCCTCGGCAAGCGTCTCCAGGACGGCCAGACCTACTATTGCCGCGCCCGCGCCACCTTCACTCTCGCCGACGGCAGTACAGTCAACACGGCCTATTCTGCCGGCGTGCCCTTCGTATACCGTTCCGCCGAGTCGGGAGTATCCGATGTCGAAGTCGCCGGAGCCGCCGTCAGCGTCGAAGGCTCTGCCGTCCGCGCCCTGACGGACCTGACCGGCATAGCGGTCCACAACGCCGCCGGCCTGCGCATGGCCTTCCCGGAAAGCCTCGCGGCCGGACAGGGCGCCGCCCTCGATGCAGCCCCCGGAGTCTACTTCCTGACCGCAAACGGCAAAACAGTAAAAATCATCGTCGAATAATCAGGACGGTGACAATAACATAAAACAAAATTCAATACAATGATCAGCAACAAACTACAGGACGCAATAAACGCCCAGATCAATGCCGAATTCTGGTCGGCATACCTCTACCTCGCCATGGGCATGCACTTCGAGAGCGAAGGCCACGCCGGCATCGCCAACTGGTTCCGCATCCAGTTCAAGGAAGAACAGGCCCACGCCGAAATCTTCATCAACTATCTTCTCAGCCGCGGCGGCCGCGTGGTCCTCAAGCCCATCGCCGAAGTTCCCGGCGAGTGGGCAAGCCCTCTGGCTGCATACACGGACACTCTGGCCCACGAACAGAAGGTAACGAAGATGATCAACGACCTCTACGCCCTCGCCGAAGCCGAACACGACTATGCCACCCGAGGCAGACTCGACTGGTTCGTATCCGAGCAGGTAGAGGAAGAAGAGAACGCACAGAAACTCATCGACCGCCTCAAGCTCATCGGCGACAACGGTCTGGCTCTGTATATGCTCGACCAGGAGCTTGCAGCACGCGTCTACAACGTGCCCGCTCCTCTGGCTACAGCCGAGTAAGCTACACCCGTGAGAGTTCCCCCGCGATTCCGGCTCCGAAAAGGGCGAAATCGTAGACCGTAGGGTCCTCCGCATTATATTCGCGCAGGCGCGCTGTCAGTTCCTCGACAGCGCGCCTGTCGTTTGCGCGCCGTTCGAGGAGTCCCAGGCTGCGCGCCGTCGCGGCGCTGTGGACGTCCAGGGGAATATAGAGCTGCGAGGGCCTGAGCGCCGTCCAGCAGCCGATATCTACGATGCCGTCGTCGCGCACCAGCCACCGCAGGGCCATGTTGAAGCGCTTGAGTGCCGTGGTGCGCATGTCCGCGGGCAGACAGCGGTCCGGACCGCCGAGAGGACAATGCGCGTTTGCATCGGCAAGGAGCCGGCCCAGGGCTCCTGCGATTTCCCATGCCGGCGCCTCGCTCTGCGGCGCCCCGATGGCAACGGCGAAGTCCTCCAGCGAGCCGTAGCGGCTGTAGAGCTCGCGCAGGCCGCGCAGATAGTAGCGCAGATGGCGCCCGAAGAATGTGCGGTGTACGTTGTCGTCCGGAATAGCCTCGATGTCGCCGCCGCGCACGAAGTCCTCGGGTCTGTTGTCGAGCAGGGCGAGCATCTTCCGGGCGTTGCGGAGAATCATCGGGCGGCGGCCCCAGGCTATGGTCGAGACCAACAGTGCCGAAATCTCTATGTCGCCGCGGGAGGAAAAGGCGCGGGGGAAGCCGACGGGGTCGTCGTCCGCAAATTCGGGAACATTGTATTTCGCTACGAGCGCATCGAGTCTTTCTTTCATAAAGCCATGGGAATGAGTATAAAAAAGGAAAACCGCCGGCGGCCATCAGGCGCATCGGCGGTTTGCTTGGGGTATCCAGAGGGATTCGAACCCTCGACCTTCGGAACCACAATCCGACATTCTAACCAGCTGAACTATGGATACCATCTGCCAAAAGCACTGCAAAGTTACAATCTTTCTTTGACCCGACCAAAAATTTCAGAGGATTTTTTTGAAAAACTTTTTCAGAACGGTGCTTTTGCCGGTTTCAGGCTATGCCGCCGGCTTCCGGCGAGGCTTGTACTTTAGCGGCAGCATCAGGTTGATGCTCTCCAGGGCATCGCCGGCGCGTGTGCTCTGCGTGGCGGCGTACTCCGTATCGGCGGTGGCATAGAGGGTGGCCAGGGTAATGAATGTTACCGCCGACTCAAGCGCCGCGCGCGCCGGCCCCTCCTGTTCAGGCTCGAGGCGCAGCTCGAAGCCCACGATGTCGTCGGTCGCCGGGTCCGTTCCGTCTATTGTCGAACTCTGGACCGCAGGGGCTATCCGCAGCAGTGCCTGCCCTGCCGAAAGAATTATTATGCGCTTGATTGCAGCGGCATTGCGTTCGGTCAGAAGTGCCGGACGCCGGGTTTCGCGGAGGATGCGGTGCAGGGAACTGTAGGCGTAGACATTCTCCAGAATCTTGTCGAGTGATATTGCGATCATGGTAAGGATATTTTATGGTTCAGCTTATTGCGGTAAGGTATTTCGAGATGCGCACGGCTCCTGACAGGAGTTTGCGGGCACGGGGTTCGGAGATGAAGTAGCGGCTGGGACGGCGATGGCTGAGCACCTCGGTCATAGCCTTGCTGACGCTCATCATCGGGTACTCGTCCAGCATGGCGCGGACCTTGCGGTAGAGTTCCATCCACATCAGCTGCCGCATCGAAGGCTCGGCAGGCAGCCCGTGCCTCTCGAAGTCGCTGTAAATCTTGAGTGCCTGGGTGAAGCTCACGAAGAAACCCGAGGGCCGTTTGGCCAGCGTCTCCTCGATGAGCTGGCTGCGGGAGATTCTCTCGCCCATGCGCATATGGCACGAGAGGACGAAAAGCGCGGTTTTCACGAAATCACGGTCGCGCATCTGAATGTAGTCTTTCATATAAGCAGTAGTAGTTTTCGAGTCCCTTTATCGGAACGACGCTGCAAATTTACAACAATAATATTGTTTTGTCAATATTTTAGCTTCGATAATTTTGTTGAAATACAATTTCAATTGTTAAATTGCAAGTACATGTCGGTTTGATTGTATTTCAGGCGCACTTACTGACTAATTTCGCGACAAATCCGATGCAATCATTTATTGTCGCAAAACAATGATACCAGAAAACATTCTTGCCTCGCCGGCGGCCAAGACCGCCAGCTCGCTTGCCGGCATCGTCGCCGGCTTCATCGAACCCATAGTGGCCCCTGCGCTGCTATGCACGGTCATGACATTCATCGACTTCGGCACGGCCCTGGCCCTGGGCCGGCGCCTGAAGCGCTCCGGGCGCCTTGCGGACCCGCGGCTGAGCTCGCGCCGCTTCGGGCGCGTCGTAATGACGCTTGTTCGAATCTATGGCGCCCTGACTGTCGCCGCGATGGCCAACGCCTGGGTTGTCCGGGGCTACGCCGGAATCGATGCCGTGCGCATAATCGCCGGTGCCATCTGCTTCTGGCAGCTTCTGTCGATACTCGAAAACGAAAGCACCTGCTCTACCGCCCGCTGGGCCCTCCTCGCCCGCAAATTCCTGGTGGACAAGGCAAAACGACACCTGGGCGAATTTTAGCCGGGATTCGCCAGCGGGCTTTCGCCGCAAGAATCGGGATTTAGCCGGATTTTACTTCCCGATTAATCGGGGTTAATCGGGAAATTAAAATTCCTCCCTATACCTGGAGTCCCAGCGCTTCGATTATAAGCCTGGTCTTGGCGGGGCCAATCAGGGCCTCGATTTCCTCCGGAGCGGCCTGGCGCAGACGCGCCACGCTGCGGAAATTCGTCAGCAGGGTCTCGACCGTAGCCGGACCTATTCCCTTGATGCCATCGAGCTCAGAGCCGATGGCATTTTTACTGCGCCGGTTGCGGTGGTGGGTAATGCCGAAGCGGTGGGCCTCGTCGCGCAAGTGCTGCACGACCTTCAGCGTCTCGGAATTCTTGTCGATATACAGCGGCACCGAATCGCCGGGGAAGTAAATCTCCTCCAGGCGTTTGGCGATACCGACGATGGCTATCGTACCGCGCAGTCCGAGTTCGTCGAGGGCCTCTACTGCGGCGCTGAGCTGTCCCTTGCCGCCGTCGACTACGACGAGCTGCGGCAGCTCCTGGCCTTCCTGCATCAGGCGCGAATACCGGCGCGTAAGCACCTCGCGCATGCTGGCGAAATCGTCCGGGCCTTCTACGGTCTTGATGTTGAAATGGCGGTATTCGCGCTTGGAAGGCTTGCCGTCGCGGAAAACCACGCAAGAAGCTACCGGGTTGGTGCCCTGGATATTGGAGTTATCGAAACACTCGATGTGGCGCGGAGGCTCAGCAAGGCGGAAATCGGCCTGCATACGTTCCATAAGCCTGTGGACGCGCTGCTCGGGATTGTGCTTCTCCAGGTGCTTGAGGTCGTCGATGCGGTTCTGGCGGGCGTTACGGGCCGAGACTTCGAGCAGCTTGGCCTTGTCGCCGCGCTGGGGCACCGTAAATGTGATGCCGGGCATCTCCACCTCCGGGACCTCGCCGACGACGACCTCGTCGTAGACCACGCCGAGGGTCTGGCGGATTTCCTCCATGGCATAGCCCAGCAGCTGGGCGCGCGATTCCTCCAGCGAGCGCCGGTAACGCAGCGTCACGCTGCGGACTACGGCTCCGCGACGCACGTGCATATAGTTGACGTAGACGTCCTTGCCGCCGTCGTCGTCGAAGCCGAACACGTCGATATCGTTGATTGTCTGGCTGACGATTACGCTCTTGCTGCGGTAGTTCTCCAGCAGGCGGTACTTTTCCTTGAGCTCCTGCGCCTCCTCGAAGCGCATCTCCGCGGCCAGGCTTTCCATCTCCGAACGCAGATAGTCCTGGAGCTCGCCGGTCTCGCCGCGCAGAATCTGGCGCACGCGGTCGATATAGCGGTTATACTCCTTGCTGTCGATGGCGCCGGTACAGCAGCCGCGGCATTTCTTTATATGGTATTGCAGGCACAGGCGTCCCTTCTGCCTGGCCAGGTATTCGGGAGTGATGGGCAGGCGGCAGGTGCGCACCGGGTAGAGCTTGCCGATGAGATCGATTACCGTGCGCGCCACGCCGGTATTGGTATAGGGGCCGTAGTAGCGCGAGCCGTCCTTGATGTGCTGGCGGGTGAGGAAAACGCGCGGATAGAGCTCGTTGGTGACCACGATCCAGGGGTAGGACTTGTCGTCCTTGAGCAGCACGTTGTAGCGGGGCTGATACTCCTTGATCATGGAGTTCTCCAGGTTCAGGGCGTCCTGCTCAGTCGGCACGACGATGTACTTCATGTCGGCTATGTTGCGGACAAGAAGATTGGTGCGCAGAACGTCGTGCGTGCGGTTGAAGTACGACGAAACGCGGCGCTTGAGATTCTTGGCCTTGCCTACGTAGATTACCGTCCCGGCCTCGTCGAAGTACATGTAGACGCCGGGAGTTTCGGGGAGAATGGAGATTTTCTCCGTCAGTTCGGGAGATTTCTTATGTTTCATCCAAATAGTCCGAGGTCCTCGGTCCGCTGCTCCCCGAGGTGCTCGTAGGCCAGGTCGGTAACCTGACGGCCTCGGGGTGTCCTTTTGATAAAACCCTCTTTTATAAGGAAAGGTTCGTAAACCTCCTCGATGGTTCCCGGGTCCTCGCCGAGGGCCGTGGCTATAGTCGTCAGGCCTACGGGGCCTCCCTTGAACTTGTGGATGATGGTCCGCAGTATCTTGTTGTCGATTTCATCGAGGCCGTGGCTGTCGATGTTGAGGGCCTCCAGGGCGTAGCGAGCTATTTCGAGATCTATGCTGCCGGAGCCCTTGACCTGGGCGAAGTCGCGCACGCGGCGAAGCAGCGCGTTGGCGATTCGGGGCGTGCCGCGCGAGCGCAGGGCGATTTCCATGGCCGCCTCCTCGGAGATGGGCACGTCCAGCAGAGCGGCGGAGCGGCGCACGATGCGCCCGAGAATCTTGTGGTCGTAGTACTCGAGATGATTCTTTATTCCGAAGCGGGCGCGCAGGGGCGAGGTGAGCAGGCCGCTGCGGGTGGTTGCGCCGACAAGGGTGAAGGGATTAAGGGTCAGCTGGACGCTGCGGGCGCCGGGACCCTTGTCGATCATTATGTCGATGCGGTAGTCCTCCATTGCCGAGTAGAGGTATTCCTCGACCACGGGGCTGAGACGATGGATTTCGTCGATAAAGAGAACGTCGTTCTCCTGCAGGCCGGTGAGGATGCCGGCCAGGTCGCCGGGTTTGTCGAGCACCGGACCGGAAGTCACCTTGAAGCCCACGCCGAGCTCGTTGGCTATGATGGCCGCCAGGGTGGTCTTTCCCAGGCCGGGAGGGCCGAAAAGGAGGATATGGTCCAGTGCCTCGTGGCGCATGCGCGCCGCGGCGACGAATATCTTGAGATTCTCGATAATCTTTTCCTGGCCGCAGAAGCTGTCGAAGCGTCCCGGGCGCAGCGCGCGTTCGTAGTCCGCGTCGGAAGCAGGAACGCCCTGCTGCATGCGTATGTCGAAGTCTTCGCTCATAATTCTGAATCAGCGCTTTTACCGGAACCCGAGGAAAGGATGCCGTTTATTTTGTCGATGATAGTCCGGGGCTCTATCCCCCTGAGACACTGATAGTCGCCGCGGGCGCAGGGCTTGTCGCCGAACACGCTGCACGGCCGGCAGCCCAGGGGAAGCTGGATTATGTCCGCCTCGTTGTGGCGCCAGGGCATGAAGCCGCAGTAGGGGTGCGTGGCGCCCCAGACGCTCAGTGTGCGCGTGCCGGCGATGGCTGCCAGGTGCATATTGGCGGAGTCCATGCTGAGCATCAGGTCCAGGTGGTTCATCAGCGCCAGCTCGGCCGAGAAGCCGTAGCGCTTGCCGGCCAGGGAGGTCACACCGGGATATTTCCGCTCCCACCCGTCCAGCACCTCGCTCTCGGCGGCGCCTCCGAAAAGGAAGATGCGCGTGTCGCCTC
>USGZ01000088.1 GCA_900554265.1 uncultured Porphyromonadaceae bacterium | reverse complement strand
CAAGCCGCCGCCTTTTTAATTATGCATTATGAATTATGCATTATGCATTCAGAAAGCCTTCGGGCTTTCAGGAGCGGTGGAAGATCAGGGAATTGCTGCCTGAGGGCGAGACTTTGAGGGTGACGTCGGCCGACTCGATCATAGGCAGATTGTGGTCCACATGGCCCACGGGCACACCGAAGGCTACGGGATATTTCACCGTCGAGGTCATGTCGCGCACCATCTGCTCCATGGCCGTATAGTTGCGGTCAGGCTTATATTCGGTGAACTGGCCGACAATCAGACCTCGCAGATTATCGAGCACTCCGCTCAGTCGCAGCTGGTAGAGTATGCGCTCTATCTTATAAATTGGTTCGCCGATGTCCTCGATAAAGAGGACGGTATCGGGACGGAGAATGTCGTAAGGCGTCGAAATCAGTTCCGCCAGCACGGCCACGTTGCCGCCGTAGAGGCGGCCGGTGGCGATTCCGGGGTGGTCGAACTCATGCGAGGGGAAGATGTGGGCCGGCCGCTCGCCGCGGAGAATCGAGAAGAGGGTGGCGGTGTCCGGGTCGCTGTCGCCGAGCATTATCTGGACAGCCATTGGCGCATGGATGCTGGCGATGCCCTTTGAGGCCATCAGGGCGTGCATGGCCGAGATGTCAGAGTAACCGATCACCCACTTGGGGTCGTCGGCGAGGGGCAGGCGCGAGAGGCGGTCCATGATATGCACAACGCCGTAGCCGCCCCGCGAGCAGAGCACGGCGCGGTAGTCCGGATTGGTCAGGGCTTCGGCCATGTCGCTGTAGCGCTCGTCGGCGGTGCCGGAGTAGTTGCCGAAGCGGCCGAGGGTATGGGGCATGACCACTGGCTGCCAACCCTGGGCCTCGAGGGCCTCGACGGCACCATCGACCTTGTAGGCGTCGATAGGACCGGCGGGAGAGCAAATGGCTATCTTGTTGCCCCGGCGCAGGGGCTGCGGGAAAGTTACGGTTTCGGGAATCATGGTCAATATTTTAAGAATGAGGAGTAAACGGGCCACATGGCCAGGGCGGCGCTGACGGCGACGTTGAGGGAGTGCTTTGTGCCGCTCTGGGGTATTTCGAGCCAGATGTCGGCTACGTCGACAACGGCGGGGTCTACGCCGTCGACCTCGTTGCCTACGATTATGGCGTACTTGCGCGCGGGGTCGGGGCGGAAGTCCTCGAGCGAGATGCTGTCCTTGACCTGCTCCAGGCAGACTATGGTCCAGCCTTCGGCGCGCAGGACGGTCACGGCCTCCATGGTGGAGTCGAAATGGCGCCAGTCCATGCTGAGCTCGGCTCCGAGGGCAGTCTTGTGTATTTCCGGCGAGGGCGGGCAGGCGGATATGCCGCAGAGAACGACCTCGCGGGCGGCGAAGCCGTCGGAGGTGCGGAAAATAGAGCCTATGTTGTTGAGGGAACGCACGTTGTCGAGTACAACCGCCAGAGGAGCTTTCCGCTGGCGGTGGAATTCCTCTACGGAAGCGCGGCCCATGTCCCATATAGTCTTCTTGTCCATACGCAGAGAATAAAAAAAGCGGGGAAAGAGCTCAAAATCCTTCCCCGCGAGTGCCCGGACCCGGGCTCGAACCGGGATGGGTCGCCCCATCGGTGTTTGAGACCGACGCGTCTGCCTATTCCGCCATCCGGGCGTCTGAGCGACAAAATTAAGCAAAAAGAGGCGTACTCGCAAATTTTTTAGTATCTTTGTGGCGAAATAGCCCCGCGGCGCGTAACGGCGCGCCCGGAGGCGTAAGTATGAACTAAATTCTCGTAGACTTGGACTTTGATCCTTTACCGGCGCAGATACTTCTCGATGTTGCCACCGGTTCCGCCTTTTCCGCCGGCCAGATAATAGCCTTGGCCATAGCCCTGCTGTGCCTGATCATCTCGGGTTTCGTCAGCGGCAGTGAGATTGCATATTTTTCCCTGAGCCCCTCGGACTGCGAAGAGCTGGACGAGACGCCCCAGGGCGCAGGCATACGCAAATTCATCGAACATCCGCAACGGCTTCTGGCCACGATTCTGATTTCCAACAATCTCGTGAACGTGACCATAGTGGTGCTCACCAACTTCGCCCTGGGTCCGGTGTTCGCCGGCATGCCCGAGTGGCTTAGCTTCGTGCTGCAGACCGTTATCCTCACTTTCCTGATTCTTCTTTTCGGCGAGATTCTGCCCAAGCTCTATGCCAACAGCTACCCGAAGACCTGGGCGCGATTCGCCGTTACCGGCATACAGACGGCATGGACGCTGACGGGCCCGCTGGCGAAGATGCTCGTCAGCAGCGGACGGCTTGTGAACCGCGTGGTTTCCAAGCGTGCCAACGACATCAGCCCCGACGAGCTCTCGCGCGCGCTGGAAATCACCCAGGGAGCGGGCGACGACAAGGAAATGCTCGAAGGCATCCTCAAGTTCGGCGACACTACGGCCGGCGAAATAATGACGCCGCGCGTCGACATCACCTGGCTGAGCGCCGACATGGATTTCGACCAGGTGATGAAGATAGTGCTCGAGTCCGGCTACTCGCGCATGCCCGTCTACCAGGACACGCAGGACCAGATTGCCGGCATCCTCTATTCCCGCGACCTGCTGCCCTACATAGGCAAGAAGCTTCCGGCGAACTTCACCTGGCTGTCGCTGCTGAGGCAGGCGTACTACGTTCCCGAATCGCGTATGATCGACGACCTGCTGGAGGACTTCCGCAAGCTCAAACTGCATATGGCCGTGGTGGTCGACGAGTTCGGAGGTACGCAGGGCCTGGTTACGCTCGAGGACGTGCTTGAGGAAATAGTAGGCGACATCGACGACGAGTACGACGAGCCTGAGGAGAATTTCAAGCGGCTGCGCGACGATACCTACGTCTTCGAGGGGCGCATCCCCCTTACGGACTTTTTCCGCATCACCGACCTCGACCCGGAGGACTACGCGCCCGTTGCCGAGGACGCCGAGACCCTCGCCGGCATGCTGCTGGCCATCAAGGGCGACTTCCCCTCGAACAAGGAGCCGCTGGTCTACGGCCGCTGCCGCTTCCTGGTGCTCGACATCGTCGACCACCGCATTTCCGAGGTGCGCGTAAAGGTTATGCCTCCGGAATCCGAGGATAAATGAAACTCAGTTGCGCCATAATTGCTGCCGCGCTTCTTTTCGGCTCGTGCTCGCGCACGCCGGAGGCTGTGCCTCGTCCCCGCGCCTATCCGCGTGCGGCGGTATATCCGGACAGCACTGTCGCCGTCGGGCTCGACGGAGTGTCTTTCCGGGCCAATGCCGGAGCCGAAATCACGCATACGCGCGCCGATTGGGCCGACATCGCCTATCCTTATTATAACGCCACGGTCTATGTATCGGTCAGCGGGCCGCTGACGGAGCATGAGCTGGCGGAGGCCATCGCCAACCGCCGCGACCGCATCGGCCTCAACCTGGCCGGCCGCGGCGCCCGCGAGGAGCGCTTCCGGAGCGCCGGAGGCTTCGTGTGCTTACTGACGGAGGCCACCGAGCCGGCGCCCGTGCCTCTGCAGTTCGTGGCCGTGAGTCCGGCGGGGCGGCTCGTGAGCGGAGCCGTGGCCTTCAGCGGGCCCGTCGAACCGGCGGATTCGCTGGCGCCGGTACTTGCGCGTCTGCGCGCGGACGTAGACCGAATTCTCGAAAGCCTCAGCGAGCGATGATAAGCAAGGACATTTTCGGACCGGTAGAGCTTTACTCGGTCGAGATAGAGGGTTGCGCCGCGAGCGGATCCGGTCGCCGCGAGCGTGAGTACGAGGCTGTCGGAAGACTTGTGCGCGAGGCTTTCGGACCGGAGGCTGTGCTGGAGCACCGCGCCGACGGCTCGCCCATCGTCGCCGCAGCCGGCGAATCGCAAATATCGGTGAGCCACAGCCGGCACCTGGCCGTGCTTGCTGTGGCGCCGGTGGCCGTAGGTGTGGATATCGAGGAAGCCCGTGAGCAGCTGGTGCGCATCGCCGGCCGCTTCATGACCCCGGAGGAGCAGAAGGTTTATTCTTCGCCGGGGCTTATCCTTAAGGCCTGGACGCTCAAGGAAGCCGCCTTCAAGACCCTGCGGCCCGACAGCCCGGCCACACGCATGAAGCTCCCGCCGGAGAGCTGCCCTTATGCCGTAGTCTATTCCGGCCCGCATCCGCGGCTGCCGGAAACTTTCCTGAGCATAACAATACTGGCCCATTAAGTTAGTATATTGGTTCTTTTTGGAGCGCGGGCAGCGTTCCGTCGCAATAATTTCGTAATTTTGCGGAAGATATGAAAGTCATCACGAAACTACTCATCGTATTGCTCGCGGCGCTGGGCTGCAGCCTGACGGCGCCGGCGCAGATTCTTGCCGCTCCGGGCGAGGAGCCCATGCAGGCCGACAGCGTAATGCGCGATTTCTCGAACCAGCCTTACTTCGGGCTCTACAAGGACAATTACTTCATATTCGGCCCCTCCATAGGCCCGCGGCCCACCAAGGAAAACACGAATGTCAAGTTCCAGATTTCCATCGCCCAGCGCCTTACGCGCACGACGCTCCCCTGGGGTACCTATCTCTATCTTTTCTACAGCCAGAAGTGCTTCTGGAACGTGCTTGAGAATTCCATGCCGATGACTGACCTGAACTTCAACCCCGGCATAGGCCTGACCAAGCCGCTCTTCGTCAAGAACCGCTACATCGGCAAGCTGACTTTCCTTATCGAACACGAGAGCAACGGACGCGACAGCACCGCCAGCCGCTCGTGGAATAAAATCGCATTGGCGGCCAACGTGATGCTGACCAACAACCTGATGGTCCACGGCAAGATTTTCATACCTATAGTCGACGGCGAGAACAACCGCGACATAATCCACTATACCGGTTTCTGGCAGGCCGGCGCCCAGATTCTCAGCAACGACCGCCGCTGGATGGGCGGAATAACGGTGATGAAGCGCAACCAGTGGAACCTCAACGCCAACGTAATCGTCGACGTGGCCTACCGTCTTTTCAACAATGCCAACCAGTACATTTTCATGCAGTACTACAACGGCTATGGCGAGGGTCTGCTCGAATACAACAAGTTTCATTCGCAGCTGCGGGTGGGCATCCTCATAAGGCCCAAACTTTTCAGCGATTTCTGAACATGATGAAGATTTTCAAGGCACTTGCATTTATCGCCGCACTTCTGGCCGCGGCCTCCTGCGGCGACGACGGCCGCTTCCGCATCTCCGGCACCATCGAGGGCGACCCGACGATGAATCTGCGCGTGCATTACTATACCGGCGGCCGCTTCAACAGCCAGATTACCGCCGCGCGAGGCGGAGAGTTCGAGTTCTACGGCGTTTCGCCTGTCGGCACGGTCGTTGAGATCTACGACTACGACTACCGTCTGCTGGGCCGCACCTACGCCACCAACGGCAACGACATCTCCCTGCGGCTGGCGCGGCAGAATCCCCTTGAAATCGACGCCTCGGGCAATCCCGTGGCTCAGGAGTGGGCGCGATTCCTGCGCTCCAACGCCGACAGCCTCTCAGGGGGTCCCCTCGCCGCCAACCGCGCCATAGGGCGCTATGTGGCCGATAACACCGATAATCTTGTGTCGACGCTGCTGGTCATCACTTCCTACGATACCGGGCGCGACCCCCTGGGCGCCGATTCGCTGCTGGAACTCATCAGCCCCGCCGTGAGGCCCGCGGCCCTGACAGAAGGCTACAACTATCTGTTGCAGCGCCTCGTCGACAACAGTTCGCGCGGACCCGTGCTGCCCTTCCGCTATCTCGACCGGCGCGACAGCCTGCGCACTTTCGACCCCGCCGACGCCGAACTGAGCCTGCTGGTGGTCGACAACAATCGCTCCGGACGCGCCGACAGCATCGTCCCCGAGCTCAAGCGCCTGCGGGCGAGTGCCGGACGCAAGCTCGCCGTGCTCGAATACTCCGTCGACTACGACACCATCGAATGGAAGCGCTCCACGCGCCGCGACACCGCCGCCTGGACCCAGGCATGGGGCGCCGGAGGCATCTCCGCGCGCGGTCTCGAGAACCTCGCCGTCCCCACCGTTCCCTACTTCATCGTCTGCGACACCGCCGGCACCCAACTCCTCCGCACCCCCTCCCTCACCCCAGCCAAAACATTCATCCTCAACCGACTGGGGATGTAAGAGATGCCCGACAAGCCGGCATATATCAAGGATTTAATTCCCGACAACAGGCGTCGTGCCCCCTGGCATGACTACTGCAGTCGTTCTATCTATATGATTACGGCCAACAAGGCTGCCGGCGCTTCCGAATTCGGCGTGCTTGCTGATTTCGAGAAACCCTCGGACGCGCAGATTGAGCTTACGCGCACGGGCAGGATAATAGAGGAGGAAATCGCTTCGATTACAGCGCATAATCCCTCCGTGAAAGTTCTGTGTCAGACCATGATGCCGGACCATTTCCACGCCTTGCTCTTTGTGACCGAGGCCATCGACAGGCCGCTTGGAGCGATTGTCCAGGCCACCAAGGCTTCGGCCACGCGGCGGATAAGGGAATTGCTTGCAAAGCCTGATGCCGATGTGTTCGAGCCCGGATTCCATGACCGGATAATCACTCGTAGCGGGCAGCTTGAGGCGGTGAAAAACTATATTTTGCAGAATCCTTGTCGCCTGGCTGTGCGAAAAGCCTTGCCTGATTATTTCAGGCGGGTAAATTCAATAACCGTAGCGGGACGGCAGGTGAAGGCTTATGGAAATATGCATCTGCTCGATAGCCCTTTCAAGCAGCAAGTCGTTGTCCATCGGGCGGATAGTCCGGAAGCATTGGAGGAAAAGCGGCAGGCGTGGCTGTATTCGTGCGCCAACGGGGGCGTGCTTGTTTCTCCGTTTATCTCGAAAGCCGAGAGGGCGATAAGGGAGGAGGCGGAAGCCGCTGGCGGCAGGCTAATCCTTTTTACA
>USGZ01000087.1 GCA_900554265.1 uncultured Porphyromonadaceae bacterium | reverse complement strand
CCGCCGGGCTTCCCTGCGTTCGCACCTCGCCGGACCACGGCACCGGATTCGACATCGCCGGCAAGGGTCTGGCGCGCCCCGACTCGATGCGCGAGGCCCTCTATCTTGCCATCGACGTGTTCCGAAACCGCGCCCGAAGCCACGAAAAATAAAAATTATCTCTTAAAAGCGAGCCGTTTGCCGATAAAAATTCGGCCACGTGGAAAATTTTTGCTATATTTGCCCGCTGAAATTATTCCAACCGGAAATATTAATAATTAAACCATAAATTACTACATGCAAAGCAAAGGAAATTTAGGCGGCGTTGTTGCCGGCGTAATTGCCGTGTTCTTGGCTATAGTATGTCTTTTCTACCTGTCCTTCACCTTTATCTCGAACAAGTACGAGGGGCAGGCCGAACAGTATGCCCTTGCCGAGAGTGACAACGACGACGATGCCTACAACCAGGCCTACAAACACTACATGGATTCCCTCGGGGAAGAAAAAGTGTACATGGGCTACACCCTCAACGAAGTACGCAAATGGGGCGTCGGCCTCGGCCTCGACCTCAAGGGCGGTATGAACGTCATCCTCCAGGTCGACATGCCGGACATGATGCGCTCGATGAAGTCGGGCGACACCGACTCGGTTTTCGAAAATGCCCTTTCCGCCGCACAGGAAGCCGTGAGCGCCAAGCCGCAGGCCGACTTCGCCGTTGTCTTCCAGGGTATCGTTAATTCCGGCGCTTCCGACGATGCAGTGATCTCCACCCTCAAGTCCCAGGTAAAGGACCGCGTCGACAACTCGGCCACCAACGTGCTCCGCAACCGTATCGACCAGTTCGGCGTCGTTTCGCCCAACATCCAGGTACTCCAGGGCAAGGACGGCCAGATACTTCTCGAGCTCCCCGGCGTCAAGGACCACGCCCGCGTCCGCGACCTGCTCGAACGCTCCGCCAATCTCGAGTTCTACGAGACCTACGATGCCTCCGCCATCATACCGGCTCTGAACAACCTGATGCGCGCCCTGCAGAACGACAGCACCGTCAACCTGGCACCCCTGGCAGCCCTGCTCTCGCAGCCTCAGGTATTCGGCGCTACCGCCGGCTACGCTCCCGATGCCCGCGCCATGGACCAGATCAATGCCGTCCTGGCCACTTCCGCCGCACGCGTCGCCCTTCCCTCCGACCTGCGTCTGCGCTGGGCCGTAAAGCCCTCCGTCCACACCATGGACGACGGCACCGAGGTGAACTACGGCTATGCACTCTATACCCTCAAGGCCAACGGCGGCCGTGCCGTTCTGGACGGCAAGGCCGTCAGCGACGCATCCTACGACTTCGACCCCATGCGCGGCAACGAGGTTTCGATGCGCATGAACTCCGAAGGCGCCCGCAACTGGGCCCGCATCACCGAGCAGAACAAGGGCCGTCAGGTAGCCATCGTGCTGGACGACTACGTTTACTCCGCTCCTAACGTCAACGACAAAATCGAGGGCGGCTCCAGCTCCATCACCGGCGACTTCACCATCGACGAGGCACGCGACCTCGCCAACGTGCTCAAGAGCGGTAAGATGGATGCCAAAGTGACCATCATCTCCGACATGGTTATCGGTCCGTCGCTGGGCAAGCAGGCCATCCAGGCAGGCTTCATCTCCTTCATCGTGGCCCTGGTGCTCCTGATGATCTTCATGATTGCCTTCTACGGCGTCATCCCCGGCGTCATCGCCAACCTCTGCCTCGTATTCAACCTCTTCTTCACAGTCGGTATCCTGGCCTCCTTCCAGGCCGTGCTCACCATGAGCGGTATCGCCGGTATCGTGCTCTCGCTCGGTATGGCCGTCGACGCCAACGTGCTTATCTTCGAGCGTACCAAGGAAGAGCTCCGCGCCGGCAAGAACGTGCGCAACGCCCTGGCCGACGGCTACAGCAACGCCTTCTCCGCAATCTTCGACTCCAACCTGACCTCAATTATCACAGGCGTAATCCTGCTGCTTTTCGGTACGGGTCCCATCAAGGGCTTCGCAACGACCCTCATCATCGGTCTTGTCTGCTCCTTCTTCACCGCAGTCTTCCTGAGCCGTCTGTTCTTCAACTGGATGAGCCACACCAAGGCCTACGGCAAGATGACCTTCACCACTTCGCTGGGCCGCAAGATGTTCGTCAACACGCACGTCAATTTCCTCGGCCAGCGTAAGATCAGCTTTACCGTCGTTCTGGCCATGATCGCCATCGTGCTCGTGTCGATGTTCACCAAGGGCCTCAACCAGGGTATCGACTTCTCCGGCGGCCGCAACTACGTTGTCCGCTTCGAGCAGCCCGTCAACACCGAGGAACTCACCGCAGTGATGAACCAGACCTTCCCCGAGGCATCCAACTCCGTAATCACCATCGAATCCTCGAACCAGGTACGCGTTTCGACCAACTACATGATCAACGAAGAGAACCCCGGTACCGAGGCTCAGATTGTCGACATGCTCTACGAGGCCCTCAAGCCTTACATGGCCGAGAACGTTACTCCGGAAATGTTCTCCACCTCGAACGTCGACTACGGTATCGTATCGTCGCAGAAGGTAGGTCCCTCCGTGGCCGACGACATGAAGAAGGACGCATACATCGCCGTCGGCATCTCGCTGCTGGCAATGTTCCTCTACATCCTGCTCCGCTTCCGCAACGTGGCCTTCTCGCTCGGCGCCCTTGCCGCCGTAGCCTTCACGGCCTTCACTATCATCGGCTTCTATAGCCTCTTCTACGGCATCCTGCCCTTCGCGATGGAAGTCGACCAGACCTTCATAGCGGCGATACTTACCGTAATCGGCTATCAGATCAACGATACCGTGGTGGTATTCGACCGCGTGCGCGAGAACATCGCCCTGTTCCCCAAGCAGGACTTCTACACCACCGTCAACAAGTCCATCAACACGACCCTGAGCCGTACGGTGATGACCTCGCTGTCGACCCTGCTGGTGCTCGTCTGCATCTTCATCCTCGGCGGCGACGCTATCCGCAGCTTCACCTACGCGATGATCTTCGGCGTAATCATCGGTACTCTGGCAACCATCTACGTGGCCTGCCCGGTTGCTTACCTTGCCGACTCCCGCAAGCAGAAGTAATCACGACCCATATTTTGAGAAAGGCGCGCTTCGGTGCGCCTTTTTCGTGTCCGGAGGGCTGTACAGGCCGGTTTGCCGGACTGCCGGGCGGTTTGTCGGGTCGCTGGCGGATTTTGTCTTGATATTCGCGGCGATTGTCTATGTGGACGTGCGCCGGCCGCCCTTTTGTCCTAATTTTGTAGCGTAATAATAAAACATAACATAAAGTTGTGAAAAGAACACGAGAATTATCACGTTTCCTCTGTGCCTCCGCCCTTGTCCTGGGGGCTGCCGCCGGGATGTCGGCTGCGGTTGTCCGCGGCCGCGTGATGGACGGCGCGGCCGAGTCCGAGCCGCTGATTCAGGCCTCGGTACGCCTGCTGGCCTCGCGTGACTCCTCGCTGGTGCGCGGCGCCGTGACCGACACTGACGGCCGCTATGCCCTCGAGAACGTCCGTTCCGGCCGATATATCGTCGAGGTTTCCTATGTGGGCTATACGACGGATTACCGCAATATCACCGTGGGCGACGAGAACGTGCGCCTGCGTCCCGTTCTCCTCCACCCCGGCGCAGTAATGCTGAGGGAGGCTACCGTTACCGGCATCCGCACGCCTGTCAAGGTGATGCAGGACACCGTGGAATACTCCGCCGAGAGCTACCGCACGCCCCCGAACGCCGTGGTGGAGGACCTGCTCAAACGCCTGCCGGGCGTAGAGGTCGGTTCCGACGGCAAGATTACCGCCAATGGCAAGGAGGTGACCAAGATACTTGTGGACGGCAAGGAATTCTTCTCCGACGACCCGACCGTCGCCTCGCGCAACCTGCCTGTCGACATGGTCGAGAAGCTCCAGGTAGTGGACCGCAAGAGCGACCTGGCGCGGATGACCGGCGTAGACGACGGCGAGGAGGAGACCGTGATCAACCTCACCGTCAAGAAGGACCGTCGCAACGGCTGGTTCGGCAACGCCGAGGCCGGCTACGGTACCGACGGGCGCTACAAGGCCAACTTCACCGTAAACCGCTTCATCGGCGAGAACCAGCTCACCTTCATCGGCTCGGCAAACAACGTCAACGAGCCCGGCTTCGCCGACATGGCCGCCGGCCGCTTCCGCCGCTTCGGCGGCATGAACGGCATCAACGCCACCCAGAGCATAGGAATGAATTTCAACGTGGGCCGCGGCGAGCTGATACGCGTAGGCGGCGACGTATTCTACAGTCACAGTGACCAGGACTCGCGTACATCGACCGAGCGCACCTATATGCTCGGCGAATCCACCAGTACCACCAATTCCTACAAGGAATCCTTCGACAAGAGCCACAACGTCAATGCCAACTTCCGGGTCGAGTGGAAGCCCGACACGCTCAATACCCTTGATTTCCGGCCCAACTTTTCTGTAAGCTTCAGCCGCTCCAACAGCGTCGACAGCAGCCTCACCTATGCCGGCAACGCCTCGCGCGACCTCGTTACGCGCTCGCTCAACAGCGAGTACAACAAGGGCACTTCCTGGCAGTTCGGCGGCCGCCTGATTTTCAACCACAAGTTCCGGAGCCGCCCGGGCCGCTCGTTCAGCGTGTTCGCCAACTACCGTTTCTCGGACACCCGCGAGAAAAGCGATTCCTACTCGCTGAACAAATTTTTCCTCCTCAACGATTCCGTGGACCTCTACGACCAGTACGTCGACAACCACACATGGAGCAACAACGTCAGCGCCCGTCTGAGCTGGACCGAACCCATCGGCGATGCCCGCAACGGTCATTTCCTGACCTTCGCCTACCGGTTCAGCTACCGCTGGAACAATGCGGACCGCCTTACATACGACCATCCCGTCGAATTCCCCGGCGGCTGGGACGAGGACCCCGTAGTCGGCGCCGAGCTGGTATTCAATCCCGAGCTCAGCAACCGCTTCCGCAATGACTTCATGGACCAGGACATCCGCCTGGGTTACCGTCACGTGGGCAAGCATGGCAATTTCAATGCAGGCCTCAGCCTCGTGCCCTCGATGAGCAAAAGCGTGAATCTGATAAACAGCGCCAAGAGCATCCCCTTGCGCCATGTGCTCAACGTTGCTCCCTTCGTGCGCTACCGCTACCGCATGGGGCGCTCGCGCAACATCGGTTTCGACTACAACGGCCGCAGCTCGCAGCCCTCGATGACTCAGCTACAGCCCGTGGCCGACATGACCGACCCCCTGCGCATCGTAATCGGTAATCCCGAACTGAAACCTACCTTCACCCACCGCGCCCGCATCCGCTTCCAGGACTTCAACGCCGAGGCCCAGCGCTCAATCATGCTTATGGCCGATGCTTCGATGGCCCAGAACTCCATCGTCAGCCGCACCGACTTCGATTCCGAAACCGGCGGACAGACCACGACCTACGAGAACGTGAACGGCATCTGGAGCGCCCGGCTGATGAACATGGTGTCCTTCCCCTTCCGAAACCGCGCCTTTACGGTCAACAACCACATTTTCCTGAACTACGCCTCGAATGTGGGCTTCAACAACGGCCTGCGCAACCGCTCCGGGTCCTTCATGGTCAACGAGAGCTTCGGTATCGCCTGGCGTCCCGAATACATCGAGCTGGAAATCAGGCCGCGATACTCCTACCAGCATGTGGCCAACAGCGTCCAGCATGGCTCGGACCGCGACGTCCACACCTACGGAGGCTCCTTCTACGCCACTTACAACGCCCCCTTCGGCTTGGTCCTGAGCTCGGACCTCAACTACTCGGCCACCTCGGGCTACTCGGCCGGATATGATACCAAAACCTGGATGTGGAACGCCTCGATAGGCTATCAGTTCCTGCGCGGCAAGAACGCCACCATATCGCTCAAGGCCTACGACATCCTCGGCCAGCGCTCCAACGTGCGCCGCAACGTGACGGCCAACTACATTCCCATGCAGTATTCCGTGCTGACTTCCGCCGAAGTGCTTAAAGTGGTATCCAGAAAACTGAACCTTGCCGCGGAATGGGGGATGACGGATGAAATGGCGGCGACTAATCTGGCCGGCATGATTAAGGTGGCCCCTGTGCGTGCCACGGACCTTGTGGATGTCATTGTTTCCGGTCCGGATCCCAAACTGGTGCAGAATATTGCCAAGGCGGTGCCTGAGGCGTACAAGCAGGACCGTGAAATGCGCGAAAACCGTCTGGTGGAAACCGCCATCAAGAGCCTGAAGGATGTCCTCCGGGAACAGGAGGATGCCGTCAATGAAAAAATGATGGCTCTCAAAAAGCTGATTGCGGAGAGCTCCTACCTGCCTACGTCCTGGAGAAACGGTGAACACCGCAGCACCCTGACGGCCGGTATGGAAGAAGAGGAATTCCGGAATGCCAAAGCGCAGGCCATGGATTTTGAAAGGAGGGAAAAGGAACTGGCTTCCTATGTGCAGGAATTGCAGCGTCTGCCCGACGACAAGTTGCTGGATTACGTGATCAGTTCCGACCTGCTGAATGCGGAGACTGTAGGGGCGGACGCTCTCCGTAAGACCTATGCTGAATTTTCCGACAAGCTCAAGGAAAAGGAAAATCTGAAATCCCAGAATATCGGCGCCAGGCATCCCAAAATGCTGGCGCTGCTGGAAACGGAAAGGATTCTGGGGGATAAGCTGAACAAGGAATTGATAGGCCTGCGTTCTTCCCTGAAGAGCAAGCTGGAAATGGTTGCCGCGAGCCGGAAGCACTGGGAGGCGACCGTTGCCCAAAAGGAAGAGGATCTTCAGAAGCACTTCCTGCAGGTTCCCATGTATGAACAGGCCAGCCGTGATTATGACGCTGCGCTGGACCAGCTTAAGGAACTGGATTCCCGGTACAAAGATGAGATTGCCCGTTTGCGCGTACCCCGTGAGGCA
>USGZ01000086.1 GCA_900554265.1 uncultured Porphyromonadaceae bacterium | reverse complement strand
AGGGACTCGTCGGCAAGGGCGTAGTCGATAACTTCGGGGATAGTAAAGAGCTGGTCGGAGTCGATTTCGGGGCGGAAGAGCTGATAAGGCAGGGAAACCTCGGCCATATCCTCGGCCTGATGCGAAACGATCATCACGGCATTGGGATTGAGCCAGCGGCCCGAAGGAACCTTGTTGAAGCCTTCGTCGATGGTGCGCTTGACGTAGCAGTTCCACGTATCGGCCACGTCGGTATGGTCGTTGGCGTCGAGGGTGCCGTCGTCGTTGGAGTCGTAGGTAATCTGAATGTTCTTGCCGGCGATTGTGGCCGTCATACGCGGGTCGGCGTTCGCAATGGTGGTAATCACGGTCTTGAGATCGTCGTCCCAGCCTCCGGTCCAGCGGTAGCCGTAGACGAGGTTCTCGGGACCGCGGCCGTCGTTGAACTGGAATACCACGGTAGAGGCCTTCTCGCCGGTGCCTACCCAGAACTTCACATTGTTCTGGTCAACGGGCTGGACGGCCTCGACGGCTTCGTGCATCTCCTCGCCGTAGTCGGCGATGGCGTAGTCGAGTTCTTCGTGGAGCTCGCCGCCGTAATATTCGCCGCCGAAAACGATGTATTTCCAGGCCTGGACGCCGTCGTTGACAAGGACGGTGCTGGACATGCCCAGGCCCGAGTAGCCCATGTACTCGTAGTCGTTGGGACCGTGCCAGTAGCTCCAGTAGCCCTCGTACCAGCCCGAGCGCCAGCGGTACTCGTAGGTATCGGCATAGCCGTCCTCAAGCTGCCAGTAATCGTAGTCGTAGGCCGGATATCCGTAGAGGAAGGCGTTGAGGGGATGTTCGATGATGCCGGTGGTCTTGGCGCGCTCGATGGCGTCGACGCACATCTGCTCGGCCTCGTAGCCTGGCGCGGTTTCCTGGCCCATGGAGGTATTGGGCTCGAAGAAGCCGAAGGATACCTCGCCGCCGATGGCCGCGCGGTCGAAGTCGTAGTGAAGGTAGTCCAGCTCCTCGCGGTTGGCACTGATGCCAAGCGAGTTGAGGGTCGAGCCCATAGTGCCGGTGTACTGAATCATGGCGGAGAGGACGCTGCTCTGGCCGGCCACAGCGCGGACGAGGTCCTCGCCTGTCCTGGTGCCGTTCCAGCGGTAGCCCCAGACGTAGCTGCATTCGGTCTGGCCGTCCTGGAAGTCGATTACCAGGGCGCAGCGGTTCTCGCCCTCGGGGTCGCCGGCCCAGTGCTGAATCTGGTCCCAGTCCACCCACTGCTGATACTCGACGGCCTTTGCGGGCGTTGCCGCAATGGCCACGGCCATCAATGGAATAATGAATCGGTTCATAGTTTTGGTTTATTTGATGAATGTTGTTGAATTATTTTCGGACAAGGGGTCCGGGAGCGGCACTCCGGGAAGGTCGATGTGGAGGTCGCATGCCCGGGCAATTTCCGTCGAGGTCTCGCCCAGCCAGCCGCAGTACTGGTTCAGACCCGTGTAGACGCGGACGAAGTCGGCGCCGGGGAGATTGACGCGATTGCCTTCGGCGTCGACGGCATTGCCGATGTCGAATGAATTGAGGTCGGCGAAGTCGTTGGGATGGTTGTCGACGTAACCCCAGTCGTAGGCGTAGAGCACGTAGTAGCGGCCCGTCCCGCTGAGGTCGATTCCGTTCGGGGCCAGCAGGGAGCCGCAGAAAGTCAGTTCGTCGGCGTCCGTCCAGAGCGGATAGTAGCTCTGATTGTGGAATATGTTTTTGGCGATAAAGCCCGTATCTCCGAGAGAGTCGCTCCAGGGGATGTACTCGACGTCGTCGAGGTAGCCGCTCTCGTCCTCGACCGGAATGTGGGCCGGGTCGGGGCGGCGGTAAGTGATGGTGTAGTTGTGGCGCGTGGCAGCCGAGCGGAACTCGCTTCCGGCGAGCTCGTACCACTCGTCGTCGGGCAGACCGTTGCAGTTGCGGTCGTAGCTCACCATAACTATTCCCGGCTCGGCGGAGCCGCCCTTGGCTTCGGGATTGGTCAGCTCGTAGAAGGCGTTGCCCCAGATGCGGAAATCGTTCTCGCCCGGCACGTTGACAACGGTATGGTCGAAGCCGAAGGTCACGTAGCCGCCGTAGCCGCCCAGGGTTATCATGATGTCGTTGGTGCCGGAGATGCAGTCCTCGGCCTTCTGGAGGATGTCGGCGTAGGTATCGCCCGGGGAGTACTGCGGCATCTCGTTGACGAACTGGCCCGGCGCGGGGCAGTACTCGTAGACGCGCGCGATGTAGGGGCTGTACTCGATTTCCTCGTGCAGGACGTGGACGGTGAACTCTAAGTGGTAGGGCGTCTCGGCGTCGATGATGTCGAAGGTCAGGCGGTAGTCGCCCTCCTCCTGCGCCAGGAAGATATAGCGGCGGTCGGTACCGACGGTCGTGCCGTCGACGGTCCAGCGGTACTCCTTGCCCGTCAGGGCCGATTCCAGCGGCAGTTTGCTCATGCGCGGGATATAGTAGACCTCGTCGATGCCGAGGTTGACCATCGGAATCTCGTCGGTGCAGCCGACGAGCAGGGCGCCTAAGAGCGGAAATATGAGCGTTGCTTTTTTCATATCGGCAGGAAGGCAATGTGGGCGGGAATATCGCCGGTGCGGACGCTCCACTTGCGGCGCCCGTCCGGGGTGAAGCAGTAGAGCGTGCCGGAGGATACGTAGTTCTTGGCGTCGGTAACGAAGATGTCGCCCGTCTCGGGATGGACGGCGATGCCGTAGGGTATGGTGATTTCCTTCTCCGTCCCGTCGGTGATGAAGTTGGTCGATACGACCTCGTGTGTGCGGATGTCGATGATGCCGTAACTGATTGTGTTGCTGGCCGTATAGTTGTTCCACTCGGTGGCGTAGAAGTAGAGCGAGTCGCCGTGGATGGCCATGTTCGAGCAGGCCACCGGGATGGTGTCCGTCACCTCCATGCGGTTGTAGCCCGGCACCTTGGAGAGCACGAACAGACGCGAGGGATGGCCCATGTAGTCGCCGCGCGAGCTGACCCACAGCTGCTTGTAACGGTCCTTTTTGAGGCGGTGAAGATTGATGTCGACGGGAATCTGCTGCACCTGCTTGAAATCTATCATCTGGACGACGGACACGGTGTTGTCGTAGTCCGGCACGCGGTAGCCGCCCGAATTGGCCACGTACATATAGTCGTCGACGATCTCCATCTCCTCGGGCTGGTAGCCGACCGATACCTTGCGCGTCACGGCGAAGGTGGTCGTGTCGACCTCGTAGACGGCGCCCTTGGGAGCGTCGGGGTCTATCAGAACGGGGCCGACGTAGGAGCTAACGTAGGCCTTGCCGCGGTGGAAGCGCACGTAGCGGCAGTTGGGAATGTCGGTCTGGCCCAGGCGCACGCCGGTCCGGGCGTCGAGTATCTCTACCTTGTGCGAGCAGTTGACCACCACGTAGAGCTTGCTGCCGTAGATGCCGATGTCGTTGCCTACGTCGCCGAGCTCCTTGATGACCGTCGGGTTCTTCTCGGCGTAGAAGTTGCGCGAATAAAGTCCGGTACGGTAGTCGTAGAAGTCCAGGGTACACTTGTTGGAGCCCATGTTGCCCTCGTTGACCAGGTAGAGGCCGCGGATGGAACTGTCGTAGTTCTCGTCGCCGATGATGTCGTACTCCGTCGGAACCACAAGTTCATCCTCACGACAACTTGTGGCCACCGACAGGAGCGGCAGAAAATATAAGAAAAATTTATGTAGTGTCATATTTCGACGGTCAGGGTGAAGCGGTAGTTGCGCTTGGGCATCGGGTAGTTCAGTATTACGTCGTAGTCCTGGCTGAAGAGATTGTTGACCTCGGCCAGGGCGCGCAGCGACACGCGGCCGAGCCGAAAGTCCTTGCTCAGCGACAGGTCCGACGTGTACCAGGGCTGGGTGTAGTTGTAGCGGATGTTCTCCTGCTGGTTATAGCGCTCGCCGACGTAGATCCACGAGTAGTTGGCGCCCCAGCCGCGCCACTGCGCGTTGAACACCGCCGCCCCGGAATGACGCGGGATGTAGGGTATCTGGTCGCGGTAGTAGTTGTCGGCGGGGCTGGTGATGTCGATGGCGCGCTGGAAGGTGTACTGCGCCCGCAGCGTCAGCGTCAGGTCGCGGCAGGGGGCCACGGAAACCAGACCGGTGATGTCGACGCCGCGGATGTCGACCAGGCCCAGGTTGAGCATCGTCCAGCGGAACTGCTGGCCCTTGGGATAGGCCACAATCTTGTCCTTCACCTTGTTGTAGTAGGCGTCGACGCTCAGGCGCGCGGCGGCGAGGACGGAGCGGGCGGAACTGTGGTCGTAGACCAGGCCGACGTTGTACTGGGTGACGTGTTCGGGAGCCAGTTGCGAGTTGCCCATGTCGGCGTAGTAGAGGTCGTTGAAGGTTGGCATGCGGAAGGATTTCTTGTAGAAGGCCCTCAGGGAGAAGTCCTTGCCGCGCAGAGGGTAGACGTTGGCGAACACCGCCGGCGTGAAGACTTTTTTGTCAGGGGGCGCCTGCTGGCCGCGGATGCGGTCGTGGATAAAGGTGCCTAAGGCGCTGGCCTGAATCTTGAAGCGGTCGAGGTTCAGGGCGCCGGCAGCCGAGAGGTAGCTCGAGAAGCGGTCGGGCTTGACGAAGCCGTACATGTCGGCCTCGAGAGTGTTCCACATGAAGTCGTAGCTGGCCGATACGCTCAACTCGGGTGTGACGGCGTACTCGTTGGCCGACGAGAAGTAGATTTCCTTCTGACGGTAGAGATTGTCGATTTTCACCTGCTTGTCGTCGTTGTTGACGTAGTGGGTGCGGTAGAAGGCGTACTTGATGTTGTTCAGTGTTGTGAAGCGGCCGAAGATGCCCGTGTAACGGCCCTGGACGAAGGAGTTGGTGTCCCATATGCGCTCGCCGCGGCGCCAAACGTTGTTGACAATCGCTCCGGGGACTCCGCGCTCGGAGTTGTAGTTATAGGCCTTAGCCGTCCACGAGGAGCCGCCGGGCAGCTCGCCGTAGAAGTTCAGCTCCATGCGCGTGGCGTTGATGTCGCCGTTCCGGCGGGTGGCCGTGGTGTCGTAGGCCAGCTCTCCGGCGGGATTGACGCGGCGGTAGCGGAACCTGTACTTGCCGCTGGAGTTGACCCATTCGGCGCTGAGCGATGCCGACACGCGGCGGCTGAGCTTCAGCTCCACCAATGCCGAGGGGTTCAGGAGGTCGAAGGAGCCGGTGCGAAGGGTCGCGCGGGCATGGTAGGTCTCTTCTTCGGCGAAGGAGGGGGTGCGCGTGCGCATGTAGATGGTACCTGCGGAGCCGAAGTCCTTAGCCGGCTGGAGTATCTCGCTTTTCTGGCCGTTGTAGAGCGACAGCGCCTCAATGTTGTCCAGCGAGAACTGGCCCAGGTCGATCTGGCCGTTCTGGGCGTTGCCGAGCTCGACGCCGTCGTAGACCACGCCGGTATGGTTGGTGCCCATCGAGCGGATGTTGACGGTCTTGATGCCGCCGACGCCTCCGTAGTCCTTTACCTGGACGCCGGAGAAATAGCGAAGGGCGTCGGCGATTGAATTGCTGTTCAGCCGCCGGAGCTCGTCGCCGGTGAGGGTCTGGACGGGTATGATGTCCCTTGCGGGCTGACGCGCGGTGACCACCACCTCGCGCAGAAGTTCGCGGGTACTGTCCTCTCTTTCCGTCGCCTCGGTCATACCCGGAAGGAAGCAGACGATGATGATTGCAAGTAATAGCCGGTTTATCATTTGGATAAGTAATTGCAGCAGAAACAAAAAGCCCGCCGGGAAATGCGCTGTGGCATTCCAACGGGATATCGGCGGCCTTTACTTATACGGATATAAACGGCATCTTGCAGCCCGCGCGGAGCTGCAGGGAAGTCCGGCCCATAGTCCCGTGGGCGAAGCTTATTATACGAAAAAGGCAGGTCTTCTGACTTATCACCGCCATTTGCGCCTTCCCGGTCCGCGACGGACCAGTGACATTCTGCAAATGACTTCGCTCCCTGGGCGGGAGTTGTGAATTACAGCAGCGGGTACTGTCGAGGATTCTCACCTCGTTCCCTTTTGATGCTTGTGCCTTACGACAATCCCGCCTCCGCGGGACAAAGCAACCGTTTTTCCGGACGCAAAGTTACAAATATAACTCCGGATTTCAAAACCGCGCGAACAAAAAACTACATAAATCGGGATAGTTGGGACAGGCAACACTCTTAAACTCAGCGGCATACCGCTATCAATACACTATATTTGCGTTTTTGCCGTTGTCCCGTACCGCATAAAGGCTTAACTTTGCATTGAAACTCCGCGGAGCCCGGCGCTCCCGCATTATATTCCTTAATCTGATAATTTCAACCTGTATGGCAGAAAACACATGGAAAAAGAGTGTGCTCGGATTGATTTCCATAGTATGCTTCCTGGCACTCGGTGCCGGGGCTCAGAATCCGCAGGCGCGGCCGGAGGCTGTCGTCCTTTCAGGCAAAGCACGTTTTACGGTGCTGACTCCCGAGATGATCCGCATCGAGTACAGCGACAGCGGCAGGTTCGAGGACCGCGCGACATTCGCCATCCGGAACCGACGTATGGACTCCATCCCTGCTTTTTCGGCTCGGGAGGATAGCGATTACCTGTATGTCTCCACGGAAAAGCTCGCGCTGAAATACCGTAAGGGCACGAATCCGATGACTCAGCCGGCCTCCGACAGGAATCTGACAATAACGATGACGCTCAAGGGGCGCCCCGTGGTCTGGTACCCGGGAAAAACGGATTCCCTCAACCTGAAAGGCACCTGCAGGACTCTCGACGGATGCAACGGCGACAACAAACGCGCCGAGATGGAGAACGGCCTGATATCCCGCTCCGGATGGGCCGTGATCGACGATTCCTGGAGCGCGGTCCGCGCCGACGGAAGCCGCTCCTTCGCATTCGAGCCCGACGACCGGCTCGGCTAC
>USGZ01000085.1 GCA_900554265.1 uncultured Porphyromonadaceae bacterium | reverse complement strand
CAGTCCGGAGAATCTCCGCCGCGGCACTGTTGACGATGTCGACATCGCTGAAATCGACCGCCGCCAAATCCGGCATTTTTTCAAATTCCTTGCGCATCAGTAAAATATCTTATGCAAGCTCGCGCCGCATAGCGATGCATTCCAGCTCGTTGCTGTATGTGGCGAGGCAATAGTCTATTTTGTACTGTTCTTCTTTGGTCGCTGGGCGGCGGCGCTCGAGTTCGCCGACAATGCGGCCTTCGAAGCCGAAGGCGAGGGCATCGAGTCCCTTTGCAATCCTTTCGCGGCGGCGCAGCGGCCAGCGGCGATAGAGATTGTAGAGGCCGTCGATGCTCATGTCGGCCAGATTCACAGTTTCAGTGCCTCCGTCATGGATTTCGTACAGGTCATCAGGCGTCCGGATGGCTTTTCTTGCCTTCAGTTCGTCGACTATCTTTCCGAGTCTCGAAGCACACCGGCGGGCGAAGGACAGGTGTTCGCTGTCGAGAACCGAGCTTGCGCAGTCGCCGACTTCGGCCAGAATCCTGCCTATGGTAATCAGTTCATCGGTAGGCGACGCGGCAGACACCTTATAGTTCATTATGCGCGATGGCAGGGCGGTGAGCATGGCTGTTCAGCTGATTATCTGTATGTATTCCGGAGCTACTTCCACGGCAGCCGTTATCAGTCCAGGGAGTTCGACGAGCAGACGCCGTTTGCGCATTCCTTTGACGGACAGCAGACGCCCTTCGAACTGGTCGAGAGTCCCACCGACGATGCGCACCCGGCGCCCGTACATTGCTTCGGTCAGTTCGCCGGGTCGGTAGTACCGGGATGTGTCGGAGTGTCCGATCGCATATATGAAGCGCTCCATGTCGGCGTCGCGGACGGTCATGGGCTCATCCTTGGAGTGGCCGAACATAAAGCGGTACTGGAGATTGGGATACATTTCCACGAAGGGGTCGAGTGTTTCCTTGGCCTCGTGGACGAAAAGCAGGTCCTGAACTACGGGTACATCGCGCCGCTGGCGCCGTCCGCCGATTGTCATTATCATCTGTGTCATCGGGGTGAAGACTTCGATTCCTGCTTTAGCGAGCTCGTGTATGGCGAGGATGTTGGAGTTTCTGCGCTTCAGATCGCGCATCACGAACCAGAGTTTAGCGGAAGGCTCCATTGCGGGATTTTTTGGGCCAAGGCAATTCTCCAAGTCCTGCCTGGTCTCTGAATGCTCTGAGTACCGGGAAGTTATGAGCTTTCTCCGTAAAGAAAGAGGTTATGCACATGATTGGAATACCTCTTTGAATTGCCTTAAACCGTTGTGCCTGGCCATGAGGCGGCCCGGCAGCCGAAATATCAGTTTCTTAGGGAGAGACTGACGCGCCGCGCATATGTGCTAAGGCCCAGCCTGTTGTCCCGGATCCGGCTTCGATTTTCGCTAAACATTTGTTTAGCGAAAAAGGTCTCTTAATTCCCGATTTTAGGTCAGGATTTAAAATTTCACCTTCATAAATACCGCGCATTCCAAGAAATTGCGTAACTTTGCAGTCCCGAATATCAGTCTCTCCCTAAGAGACTTACCTTTTTCTTTTGCCCGAGTCCATCATCCGGATTATTTTGCTGTTGGCGCGGTCGACGGATGTGGTGTCGAGTTGCTGGAGGTAGATTATCGTGGTCTTTTCGGACTCGTGTCCCATGGCTTTGCTGATGGTCGACAGCGCGACGTTGTTGGCCTGTGCTATGCTTGCCCATGCGTGGCGGGCTACGTAAAGCGTGAGTTTAGTCTCAAGCCCGAGCATGGTTCCGACTTTCTGGATGTTGCGGTTTATGCGGAAGTAAGCTTGCTCGTACTGGCGGTCCGCGTCGGTATCCGCGTCGGTGATTATCGGAAGAAGAAAATCCGATTCGTTCTTTCCGAAACTGTCGATAATTCTGCGAGTCTCCGGCTCGATGCGTACTGCCAGCTGCCGGCGAGTCTTGCGTCGCGAGTAGGTGAGGATGCCGTCGCGCATGTCGCTTTTTCGGAGAAAGGCGATATCGACGAACGACATACCGCGTGTATAGAAGGCGAACATGAATACCTTTCGGGCGAAGTCGAGCGACGGATACCGTTCCAGGTCGATGTCGCGTATCCTCCTGATTACGTCGAGCCCGACGGCGCGTTTTACCGTTTTGTCGACGCCCATGTAGACGTATCTGAAAGGATTGTGCGGCACCTCGAAACCCTTCTCTGCCGCGCGATTGACAATCGCCCTGAGATTACGCATATAGAATGAAGTAGAATTACGGCATAGCCCCCGCTTTCTCAGGAACTCCTCGTACCCGAGGATGAAGGTGGACGTGAGCCTTTCCCAGGCGATTTCCGCGCCGGCGGTGTACCGGAGAAGGCTGTTGAGAGTGGCCTTGAAACGTCTTGCCGCGGAATTTTTGCCAACAGTCCTGAGTTCGCTCACCAAGGAGCGGGCGAAGGAGACAAGCCCCGCGACAAGCGCCGGCGCTGCGGAAGCTTCGGCCACATCCCGGGCGGAGTAGGGGAGACCGCGGGCGTCCAGCTCCGCGACTGCCGCTTCGAGCCGCCGGCGCCATTCTTCAAGCGACGCCAGAGCCGACGCCAGAAATAAGACGCGACGGGTGCATGTGTCCGCCGGAACGACTACTGCTGCAGCGGTGGCGTCCCATTCCGAGTCGTCGACGTGTACTCCGGTGTAAATTTGCCGGACCTCTCTGCGGTGGATTATCTGGAAGAAGAGTGTTCCCTCATTGCCCCGTACTGTCGAGGGCCTGTACTTTAGCTTTATAGTCGCCATGATTTTCGGAAGAATTAGTTGCTCCGCAAAGGAACGGCAGCCGCCCCACAAAATCAAAATTATCTTTCTTGCCCTGGTTTGCTCCACCTGTCCGACAAGCTCAGAGAAGGGTATATGTGATGGTCCTCAACTGCCCCGATTGTTACTTATTATCGCCGAAACGGTGTAATTTTTTAATAAATGCTGCTTATCTTGCGGATTTTGATTATATTTGCAAAAATTTCAACCCACATTCTAACATTTCTTGTATATATGAGAAAATTTCTACTTTCATCCGCCTTCCTTCTCTGCGGTATTTTCGGAGCGCAGGCCTACTGGCTCCCTTCGCCAGTAGTAACCGGGGAAACCGTTGAAGACGGGAAGGTTACTGTCACCTGGACCTACGACAACTCCGAAATCGACTGCAAAGACTTCCTGGTAATCGTCTATAAAATGCATGTCGCCACCGGGAACGAGCGTTTCGTCCTTGCCGCCAACGACTTCAGCTATATCGAATCCAGCGGTACGTTCATCAAGCCGGAGGAACGCGGCGCCAACTGGGACTTCATTTCCGAATGTCCCGGATGGTGGGTAAGACAGCCGATGTACATGAACGGCGCCATGGGTATCGACACGTTCTTCTACTTCACCGGCAGCGACAACTCCGATATATTCGGAGGAGCGTATCTGTCGTCGCCCGACTACGACCTCAGCAATCTGACCGACCCGACCGTATACGTAGAAACCAGTCTTGCCAACCAGGCGACCAGCGTTACTGGCGGCTTTGCCCTGTATGCGTGGAATACTAACTGGTTTGACGAGAGAAACATCGACTATAAGGCAGTCTACGGCACCGACATGCATTACAGCGACCTCTCCTCCAGCTCGTGGAAGGCGAAAAGTGAGCAGCTGAAGTTTCCGGTCGAGGCCGATTACAGCGACCCCGAACAGCTCGAGGAAATCCGCGGCATAGACAAGACCCGCAGCCGCGTCGTATTCTACGGCAAAGGCTACAGCGCATACTGGATTGACAATTTTACGGTTTCCGTAAATATGGCAGCCGGCGACAAAGTCGATTTCGGCGCATCCATCCACGAAGTCGAAGGCAATACGTTCACTATCGACACATCTGCCGACACTCCCGAAGATTACGTGTATGCCTACGAAATCCGTGCCCTCCAGCGTGAATTCGACGACTACCGCAATCTCACGACCATCCGCGCCGTCGACCATTCCCATCTGTCTGGACGTCACGTCATCGGCCGATTCTCGGGCATTAACGACATCGCCACACCCGAGTCCGCAATCGAGATCAGCGCCCGCAACGGTATGATTCTGATCGAAGGCGCCGAAGGCCTGAACGCACAGGTTTTCAACGTCGCAGGGCAGTGCATCTACAACGGCCCGGCCGAACAGCCTGTTATGCCCGGCAGGGGCGTCTACATCGTCAAGGCCGGCGACCGCACCGCAAAAGTGGTTTTATAATCATAACCATCATCTAATCCGGCCGGTCGGGAAGTCTGCCAAAGAGGCGGTTTCCTGGCCGGCCAAAAAACTATTACACATGAGAAAATCAGTATTAGCGCTTCTGACGGGCCTTGCCACCGCCGTAAGTGCCGCGGCGAGCGACTACACTCTGCCATTCAGCTTCACTCCGTCGGAGGAGGCTCTCGCAGAGTGCGAGGTAATCGACGTGCAGGGAGACGCATCCGCTGGCTACGGAGGCGATATCAATGGCGGATGGGGCTTCAGCGGCAACCCGAAATTCGCCTTCAAGTACACTTATAGTATGTATAACAAAGCCGACGACTGGCTGATACTTCCGGCTGTCGATTTCGGCGATTGTACGAAAGTTAAGGTTTCGTTCCAGATCGAGACCTATTCCGATAAGGAAGATTTTGAAGTAGCGCTCGGTCACGACCGCACGGCGGTAGCCATGAACCAGCCCGTTATGACCAGGACCGATTTCAGCAAAACTTCATTTACCACGCTCGAAGCAGTTGTTGATGTGCCGGACGACGGCAACTCCGTATGGTATCTTGGCTTTCATGTCTCGAGCCCCGCATTCCGAGGCTGGATTTATATCAAGGATATCAAAATCGAGAATGCGGAGAACGGCGAAACGGTAATTATTCCCGCTGTGCCGGTGGTTAAATCGAGTTCGATTGAATATCTGGACTATAAGGCAGTAATCACGATGCCCGGACTCGACACGGCAGGCAACCCCCTCGAAGAAAATATGGACCTGCGTGTGAGCGTCGACGGTACTCTTGTCGACACAAAGACCGCATGCGCTCCGGGTGCGGACGTCGATGTGGCTCTCGCTCTCGAAGCCGGTGAACATACCATCGGCTATCAGGCCGTGCTCGGCACGCAGACGAGCGAGATTGTCAGCGTCCAGGTTTCGGCTCAGGAACATGTAGTGATTCCCGCCGCGCCGGCAATCAGGCAGTGCGAGGCCGAGCATCTCAAGCTTGTCGCCACCGTGACGATGCCGACGCACGACACCGAAGGCAATGGGATATCCGACCTCATGAGCCTCAAGGTATCGATTGACGGCACGGTGGTGGAGACCAGGACCGGCTGTGCCGCCGGCGCCGACGTGGCCGTGAGCCGCAATCTTTCGGCCGGCAGCCACACGATCGGATTCGCAGCCGTTCTCAACGGTCAGCAGAGCGAGGAGGTTACCGCCACCGTCGAGGCCAGGGAACAGACTTTTGCCCTTCCCTTCACCTTCAATCCTTCGGCCGAGAATCTCTCGCAGTGCGTTGTTATCGATGTCAACAACGACGGCTCGGAATATGGCAACAACGGCAAATGGACTATCGAGGACAATGCGTTCGTATATTACTATCATTCCAGCAACCAGGCGGACGACTGGGTAATCCTTCCGATGGTCGATTTGGGCGATGTACGCAAGGTCAAGGTATCCGTCGACGTAAAGACCGGAGGCTATCCCGAAGGCTTCGAGCTCAAATTCGGCAACGCACGTACCATCCGTGCAATGAGCACCACTGTAATGAAGCAGGAAAACTACATGAGCAAAAATGAGTACACCACGCTTTCGGCCGTTGTCGAGCTGCCTGCCGGCGCTTCGTCGACTCAGGCTCTCGGTATCCACGCCATCAGCGAAGCCGATAATTACTGCCTTTATATCCGCAACATCCGCGTCGAGAGCGCCGAAGGCCCCGTGATTGTACCCGCCGCGCCCGTCATCAAGACAAGCGACATATCTGTGTTCAGCTACACGGCCACCGTGACTCTGCCCGCGCTCGACACCGATGGCAATGCGCTTGTCGGCGATATGACGCTACGTGTGTTTGTAGACGGCAACGAGGTAGACACGAAGACCGTCTGCGCTCCCGGCTCAGACCAGGAAATCGAACTCACACTCGAGGCCGGTACGCACACCATCGGCTTCCAGGCCGTGCTCGGTGAGGAAGTCAGCGGGATTGTCAGCGAGGAAGTAAATGCCGCCAGCGTCGCCACCGGCCAGCTTCCCTTCTCCTTCGCCGCCACACAGGAGAATTTCGACCAATGCGAAATCATAGACCTGGACGGCTCCGTGGATGATTACGGCAACATTAAGGGAGTCTGGTCATTTGCTATGGGCAATGGCTTCAAGTATACCTTCAACCCGAACTCCGATGCCGACGACTGGCTGATTCTGCCGCTGGTCGACTTCGGCGAGAGTACCAAGGTATTGGTTTCGGTCGATGTGAAGACGGAATACGACTCCGAGAGCTTTGAAATCCGCCTCGGACGCGAGCGCACCGTCGAGGCAATGACCCTGCCGGTGATGGAAAGAAGCGGATTTGTGTCGAAAGACAAGTGGACGACCCTCAGCGCCGAAGTCGAAATCCCGTCGGCCGTCAGCCGCGCATCGACAGCTGAATGGGCGCTCGGAATACACGCCACAAGCCCCAGGAACCATTTCCTCATGTACTTCGACAATATCAGAATCGACAGCACCTCGACAACCACAGGAGTTGAGGAAGTGGAAATCGACGAGGCTGCCGAACCTGAATACTACAATCTCCAGGGCCTACGCGTCCACAATCCCGGCCCGGGCATCTACATCCTCCGCCAGGGCGGCAAGGTGACCAAAGTACGCCTCTGATATATTATCCCTCCCATATACAAAGGGGCTGCGTCGACACCGTATGT
>USGZ01000084.1 GCA_900554265.1 uncultured Porphyromonadaceae bacterium | reverse complement strand
CCCGCCTCGAAGACCCCGAATCCGGACGCGTCCTCGACGTCTATACCACCCAGCCCGGCGTACAGGTCTACACCGGCAACTGGTTCGAGGGCTCGCCAAAGAGTAAATCCGGCAGCGAGTACCACGACTACGACGCCGTGGCTATCGAGTGCCAGGCTTTCCCTGATGCTCCCAACAAACCTCAGTTCCCCGGCACCATACTGCGTCCGGGCGAAAAGTACGACCAGACCATAATCTTCAGATTTTCTGCAAAATGAAACCCACACTATATGTCCTTGCCGCCGGCATGGGCAGCCGCTACGGCGGACTCAAGCAGCTCGACGGACTCGGCCCCGACGGCGAGACCATAATGGACTATTCCATCTTCGACGCCATCCGCGCCGGATTCGGAAAGGTCGTTTTCGTTATCCGCAAGGACTTCGAGAAGGACTTCCGCGAGAAAGTGCTCGCCAAGTACGAGGGCCATATCCCCGTCGAGGTCGTGTTCCAGAGCATCGACAAGCTCCCGGAGGGCTACACCTGCCCTGAGGAGCGCACCAAGCCCTGGGGTCCGGCCCACGCCGTACTCATGGCCGCCGGTGTTATCAACGAGCCATTCGCCGTAATCAACGCCGACGACTTCTACGGCCGCGATTCCTTCCGCGTAATCGCCGAGGAGCTCCAGCGCCCCCGCAGCCGTAAGGGCGACTATGCCATGGTCGGCTTCCGCGTAGGCAACACCATGAGCGAGAGCGGAGGCGTGAGCCGCGGCGTATGCACCGCCGACGCCGAGGGCCATCTCACCTCCGTGACCGAGCGCCGCGGAATCAAGTACGACGCCGAACGTCGCATTGTCTTCGAGGACGAGAACGGTCAAGTCCAGGCCCTCGAAGCCAACACGCCCGTGTCGATGAACATGTGGGGCTTCACGCCCGACTACTTCGACTACGCCGCCCGCGAGTTCCGCAGCTTCCTGAACCGCGACCTGACCACGCCCAAGGCCGAGCAGGTAATTCCCGACGTCGCCGACGCGCTCATCAAATCCGGCGAGGCTACTTTCAAGGTGCTCGACACCGACTCGCGCTGGTTCGGCGTGACCTACGCCGAGGACCGTCCCGGCGTCGTTGCCAAGTTCGCCGAACTCTACGCCTCCGGCCTCTACCCGACGCCCCTGTTCAAGGGGTGAGGGCGCGGGGCTTAGACGAAAATCTTCGAGATTAATCGGGATTAAACAGGATTAATCGGGAATAAACCCAAAAAAATACGCGGCCTCCGGTGCGGGGGCCGCGTATTTTTTAGCTTTGGGGGTAGGGCCGGCGGATGAAATCCGCCTTTCCATGGGCGTTGTTGGTCGGCGCTTGGAAAGCGCCTTTCCATGAGCCGATTAGCCTTCGATGGCGGCTACGCCGGGGAGGATTTTGCCTTCGATGGCTTCGAGGAGGGCACCGCCGCCGGTGGATACGTAGCTGACTTCGTCGGCCAGACCGAACTTGTTGATGCAGGCTACGGAGTCGCCGCCGCCTACGAGGGAGAACGCGCCGTTCTTGGTGGCCTTTACGATGGCGTCGGCGATGGCGCGGCTGCCTGCGGTGAAGTTGTCGAACTCGAATACGCCGGCGGGACCGTTCCAGAGGATAGTCTTGCTGGGTTCGATGGTTTCGGCGAAGAGCTTGCGGGTTTCGGGACCTGCGTCGAGGCCTTCCCAGCCTTCGGGAATGTCCATAACGGAGCAAACCATGGTCTTGGCGTCGTTGCTGAAGGCGTCGGCTGCCACGCAGTCGGTGCCGAGCACGAGGTTCACGCCCTTGGCCTTTGCCTTGGCCATGATGTCCAGGGCCAGGTCGAGCTTATCGTTCTCGCAGATGGAGTTGCCTACCTTGCCGCCCATGGCCTTGGCGAAGGTGTAGGTCATGCCGCCGCAGAGGATGAGGTTGTCGACCTTGTCCATGAGGTTCTCGATGATGCCGATCTTGGTGCTGACCTTGGAACCGCCCATGATGGCGGTGAAGGGGCGCTTGATGTCCTTGAGGATATTGTCGACGGCCTTCACTTCCTTCTCCATCAGGTAGCCGAGCATCTTGTGGTCCTTGTCGAAGTAGTCGGCGATAACGGCAGTGGAAGCGTGCTTGCGGTGAGCGGTGCCGAAGGCGTCGTTCACGTAGACGTCCGCGTAGGAAGCCAGGGTCTTTGCGAAAGTTTTCTGACGTTCCTTCATTTCCTTCTTTGCGGCGTCGTATGCGGGGTCTTCCTTGTCGATGCCTACGGGCTTGCCTTCCTCCTCGGGATAGAAGCGGAGGTTCTCCAGGAGCAGAACCTGACCGGGCTTGAGTGCTGCGGCCATGTCGGCGGCTGCGGCGCAGTCCGGAGCGAACTCAACGGGAGTGCCGAGGGCCTTGGCTACGGCGTCCTTGATCTGGCCCAGACTCAGTTTGGGGTTGACCTTACCTTTGGGCTTGCCCATGTGGCTCATGATAATGAGGGAGCCGCCGTCGGCAAGAATCTTCTTGAGGGTGGGGAGGGCGCCGCGGATACGGGTGTCGTCGGTGATGTTGCCGTTCTCGTCCAGGGGCACGTTGAAGTCCACGCGCACAATGGCTTTGTGGCCTTTGAAGTTGAAGTTCTCGATATTCATCTGAATGGTTATTGTTGGTTTTATGTTCTGTCAGTTTCTCAGGCTGCAAAATTAGCAAATCTCCGATAAAAGGCCAAGGGTTTGCGCCGGTTTTCAGACGTAGGGGTTTGTTTTTTTCTCGATGCCGATGGTGGTTGTGGCCTCATGGCCGGGATATACTATGGTTTTGTCGGGCAGGGCGAAAAGCTTGTTGCGGATGCTGGCCGAGAGGGTCCTGTAGTCGCCGCCGGGAAGGTCGGTGCGGCCTATGGCGCCGCGGAAAAGCGCGTCGCCGACAATGACGAAGCCTCCTACGGGGTCGTAGAGCGCTATGCTGCCCGGGGAGTGGCCCGGCACGGCCAGTACCTGAAGGTTGCTCTCGCCGATGTTTATGGTGTCGCCGTCCTTGAGTTCCGTGTCGATGGCGACGGGCTGGAAATCGCCGTCGTCGCCTCCGAGACCGAACATCCGCGCCTGCTGGGCCACCCGCTCCGAGAGGAAGGAATCCTCGAGGTTTGCGGCAGTGCTCACGTCGTAGCGGTTCTTGACGTAGTTGTTGCCCCAGCAGTGGTCAAGGTGGAGATGGGTGTTGATTATCTGGTTGATGGTCAGGTTATTGTCCTGTACGAAGCGGTCGAACATCCTTTCCTCGGCGCTGTTGCTCATTCCGGGGTCGACTACGGCGGCGCATCCCGTCGGGACGTCCCAGACAAGGTATGTGCTCTCGCCGAAAGGGTTGAAGGTAAAGCGTTTGATATTCATATGGCGGTGTGCTTACAGACGTCAGAGTGGAACGTAGACAATCTCCTTGGTCTCGAAGAACTCCTCGTGGAAATAGTCGGCCACGGGCACGCGCAGGGCTTTGCATCCGCAGTCGCGGATTTCCTGGTCGAGGTCGCCGCCCTTGAGGCAGACCAGGCCGGCGGGGTAGAGGCCCGGCTGCGGAGCGCCGTGGGCGATGTTGCGGCGGGCAATCTTCACCAGGCCGTCGAGGGGCATTACGGCGCGGCTGACCACGTAGTCGAACTTGCGGTGGCATTCGCCGGCGTCGCCGTGCTGGAACTCGACGTTCCTGAGTCCTATGGCATCGGCGATCTCGGAGGCCACGCGCAGCTTCTTGGCTATGCGGTCCAGTAGCAGGAAGCGGCACCCGGGGTAGAAGATAGCCAAGGGGATACCGGGGAAGCCGCCTCCGGTGCCGAGGTCGAGGAAGGTCGTACCGGCGCGCAGGGGGCCCAGGAAGGCCGCGATGGCCAGCGAGTGGAGGATATGGCGCGGGTAGAGCTCGCCGATGTCGCGGCGGGAAACCACGTTGATGCGGCTGTTCCACTCGGGATAGAGCTCGCCAAGGCGCGCAAAGGCTGCGGTCTGCGCCGGCGTCAGGCCGGGAAAGTAGCGGAGGAGAAGATCTATGTCTTGTTCCATGAAGGATAAACAATTGCTATGGTTCAATGTTTGAGCCGGAGGGAGGGCCGCGCTGCGGTCAGTGCAAAATTAAGCATTTTTGTCCGTCCGCGGCCTTATCGGCGCCTTTCTTTTTTGATTATTCCGCAAAAAAGCGCTTTCTTTGTAGTTCCAAAAACTTCTTTCATGATAAAACTCGGAAAATACCAGAATATGGAGATTGCCCGGATAGTGGAATTCGGCGCATACCTCCGCGAACCCGGCACAGAAAGCCCGGAAGTGCTTCTTCCGGGCCGATACATGCCTGAGAATCCTGCCCCGGGCGACATAATCGACGTGTTCGTCTACAAGGACAGCGAGGACCGCCCGGTGGCCACAACGGAACATCCCTATGCCACCGTCGGGGAGTTCGCCTACCTCCAGGTGAACGCCGTCAACAAGGTCGGGGCTTTCCTGGACTGGGGCCTGCCCAAAGATCTGCTGGTGCCCTTCGGCGAGCAGAGGGTTAAGATGCGCCCCGGAGGCATCTACCTGGTCTACATCTACGTCGATGACGCCACAGGTCGCATAGTGGCCTCCGCCAAGACCGACAAGTTCCTGGGCAACGTCCTGCCCGACTACCGCCCCGGCGCCAGGGTGCAGGCGCTGATAACCGAGCATACCCCCATAGGTTACAAGGCCATAGTCGACAATCTGCACCGCGGGATGCTGTACTCCAACGAACTCTACAGCCCCGTCGAGGTCGAGGAGACCGTGACGGCCTACGTAAAGCGCGTTCGCGAGGACGGCAAAATCGACCTTACCCTGAGCGACAAGGCCGGGCGCCGCATCGACGGTACGGCGGAGCGCATCCTGGAGTACCTCGACGACCCCGCACGTGTGCCCGTCGGCGACAAGAGCGACCCGGAACTCATCTCGCGCCTGTTCGGATGCAGCAAGCGCGATTTCAAGCAGGCCATAGGGCATCTGTACAAATCCCGTGCCATAGTAATCACTCCCGAGGGATACATCGGGAAAGCGTAGGCCGGGGCAATAGGACGGCGGAAATTCCGTTATAATTCCATGACATTGACCTCAAGAATCGGAATCGTGCTGCTGGGAGTCCTGGGGGCGGTCGGCACCGCCTACGCCCAGGACGGCTCGTCGGCATACAATTTTCTGAACGTTACGTCCTCCTCGCGAATCTACGGTCTCGGAGGCGTCAATATTACCCTCGTCGACGACGATATCACCACCGTCGACCAGAACCCGGCGCTGCTGGGTCCGGAGATGAGCGGAAGCATAGCCCTGAACTACATGCGATACCTCGGCGGAAGCAACTTCGCCGGCCTCCGCTACGGCCACAGCGCCGGCGAGCGCGGCGCGTGGAGCGCCCAACTGCGCTACTACGGTTACGGCTCGATGAAGGAGACCCTGCCGGACGGCACCATCGTGGGCGACATCTCGCCCAAGGACGTGGCCTTCGGCGGCTCGTACAGCCATGACATAACGGACCGCCTGCGCGGCGGCATCGAGCTCAAGGCCATCTACAGCGGCTATGCCGACTATACCGCCTTCGCCCTTGCCACAGACCTGGGCATCAACTACTACGACAGCGAGCGCGACCTGTCGCTGAGCGTCGTGGTAGCCAACCTCGGCGGCCAGGTGAAGCGCTTCGACGAGGCCTACGACCGCCTGCCCTTCGACATCCGCCTGGGCTGGAGCCAGAGTTTCGGCACCTTCCCCGTCCGGTTTTCCATAACGGCCTGGAATCTGACCAAGTGGAAATCGCCCTACCTCGACCCGGGCGACGGCACCGAAGCGACCAATCCGGAAGTGAAGGAAGGATTCGGCAGCAACCTGATGCGCCACCTTGTGCTCGGCGCCGATCTCATCGCCAGCCCGAACTACTACCTCTCGCTGGGCTACAACTACCGCATGCGCAGCGACATGAGCACCTACAGCCGCAACATGCTATCAGGCTTCACCCTCGGCGGCGGATTCCGTGTGAGCAAGCTCGCCGTTGGCGTCGCCCTGGCCCAGCCTCACAAGGGTGGCACCACCATGATGTTCAACCTCACCTACAACCTGAGCGACATTCTCAACTGATACTGATATGAAACCCATCATAATAGCCATCGACGGCTTCTCGTCGTCCGGCAAAAGCACAATGGCCCGCCAGCTGGCCGCAACCGTAGGCTACCGCTATATCGACTCCGGGGCGATGTATCGCGCCGTTACCCTCTACGCGCTGGAGCACAACCTTATAGCCGACGACGGCACCCCGGACGCGGACGCCATCACCGCGGCACTTCCCGAAATCCGCATAGACTTCGCGCTCCAGCCCGACGGCACCCAGCACACCATGCTCAACGGCGAGGACGTAGAGAAGGAAATCCGGCGCCTGCGCGTCAGCAACGCCGTCAGCCCCGTATCGGCCATCCCCGAGGTGCGCCATGCCCTGGTGCGCATGCAGCAGGCACTCGGAGTCAGCCGCGGTATCGTGATGGACGGCCGCGACATCGGCACCGTGGTCTTCCCCGACGCCGAACTCAAGATATTCGTCGACGCCTCGGCCGAGACCCGCGCCCAGCGCCGCTTCAGGGAGATGATCGACAAGGGCCAGGCCGTGACCTACTCCGACGTGCTGGCCAACGTCGTCCACCGCGACCATATCGACAGCACCCGCGCCGAGAGCCCCCTGCGCCGCGCCGACGATGCCATTTCGCTGGACAACAGCGATATGACCGTCGAGGAGCAGGACGCCTGGCTGCTCGACCAGTTCAACCGCGCCGTCGCCCGCGCCAACTGACTTCGCCGCCCCATGGCCACTATTGAAATTGACCGGGAGTCCGGATTCTGCTTCGGTGTGGTTACGGCCATCAATAAGGCCGAGCAGGAACTCGCCTCCGGAGGCACGCTCTACTGCCTGGGCGACATCGTCCACAATTCCGACGAGGTCGAGCGCCTGCGCCACAGCGCCACCGCCGCCC
>USGZ01000083.1 GCA_900554265.1 uncultured Porphyromonadaceae bacterium | reverse complement strand
ACTTCTTTCACCGGACGTTTCACCGAACGGATTACATTCATATCCGCACCGGTCAATCCGAGTGCATTGACTCCGCGTGCTTGCAGACCTGCCACAATATTTTTATTCACCAATCCGCCATACACCATCGTTACGACTTTCAATGTTTCGGCATCGGTAATCCGACGACCATTTACCATCTTGCTTTCAATACCCAGTTGTGCGGCAATCTTTGTTGCCGAACGACCGCCACCATGAACCAACACTTTATGTCCGTCAATAGCGGCAAAGTCATTTAACAACTGACGAAGGGTGGCTTCCTCTTCTACGATTTTGCCACCCACCTTAATTACTGTTAGTTTTTCTCTCATTTCTTGATTTCTAATAAGTTCACCGAATGGAGAATCCGGCTCCGGCACCCTGCCGGTTATTCCAAATAAGTATATCCGTAAAGCCCCGAACGATAGTTGGAAAGGAATTCTTTTCCTTCTTCCAAAGAAATCTTTCCTTCTTTCACTGATTTCGTCACCCAAGTTTCGAGCGTACGTACCAGCTTCTTCGGATTGTACTGCACATAGTCCAATACCTCCGCTACCGTTTCTCCGTCGATAATCTGTTCGATATTATATCCTTTCTCGTTCACCGAAACATGCACGGCGTTCGTATCACCGAACAAATTATGCATATCTCCCAAAATCTCCTGATAAGCTCCCACCAGGAACACAGCCACATAATAAGGTTCTGTTTTCTTCAGTGCATGTACAGGCAGATAATGAGCCACGTTACGGGTAGAGATAAAGTTGGCAATTTTGCCGTCCGAGTCGCAGGTGATGTCCTGGATGGAGCAGGTGCGCGTGGGCTTCTCATCCAGGCGCGATATGGGCACGATGGGGAATATCTGGTCGATGGCCCAGCTGTCAGGCAGGCTCTGGAAGAGCGAGAAGTTACAGAAGTACTTGTCCGGCAGCATCTTGGCAATTTTGCGCAGGTCCTCGGGCATGTGCTTCATGCCGCCGGCGATTTCGCCGACCTCGCGGGCGATGCTCCAGAAAAGTTTCTCGATCTGGGCGCGGGTCTTGAGGTCCAGCATCCCGAGGCTGAACAGGTCCAGGGCCTCCTCGCGGATCTGCAGGGCGTCGTGCCAGCTCTCGAACAGGCGGTTCTGGTCGAGGCGGTCCCAGATGTCGTAGAGCTCGCGGGCGAGTTCGTGGGCGTCGGGGTCGAGCTCCTCGTTGTCGCGCCATTCGGGCAGCGAGGTGGTTTCGAGGACCTCGAAGATGAGGACGGAGTGGTGGGCCGTCAGGGAGCGGCCGCTCTCGGTTATGATGTTGGGCTGCGGAAGATTGTTCTTCACGCATACGTCGACTACGGAGGAGATGGCGTCGTTGGCGTACTCCTGGATGGAGTAGTTCATCGAGCTCTCGCTGGAGGAACTGCGGGTGCCGTCGTAGTCGACGCCCAGGCCGCCGCCGATGTCGATGAACTCGATGCCGAAGCCGAGCTTCGAGAGCTGGACATAGAACTGGGTTGCCTCGCGCAGCGCGTTCTTGATTACGCGTATCTTGTTGATCTGGCTGCCGATATGAAAGTGGATGAGCTTGAGGCAGTCCTTGAGGTCGCGGCGCTCGAGGATGTCGATGGCCTCGAGCAGCTCGGAGGAGTTGAGGCCGAACTTGCTCTGGTCGCCGCCGCTCTCGCTCCATTTGCCGGAACCGGTCGACGAGAGTTTTATGCGGATACCGATATTGGGGCGCACCTTCAGACGCCTGGAGATGTCCGCAATCATGCGCAACTCGTTGAGTTTTTCAACGACCAGGTATATCTTGCGGCCCATCTTCTGCGCCAGCAGGGCCAATTCGATATAGGCCTCGTCCTTATATCCGTTGCAGATAATCAGGGCGTCGGCGTCGACGTTGGTGCCCAGCACGGCGTGGAGTTCAGGCTTGGAGCCCGCTTCCAGACCGATGTTGAACTTCTTGCCGTAGGTAACTATTTCCTCGACGACCTGGCGCATCTGGTTTACCTTGATGGGGTAGATCATGTAGTTCTGGGCCGAGTAATTGTACTGCTCGGCGGCCAGGCGGAAGCAGTTGCTGATTTTTTCGATGCGGTTGTCCAGGATGTCAGGGAAGCGAAGCAGCATCGGCGCGGAGATGTCGCGCACCTGCAGCTCGTCGATAACATCCTTGAGGTCTACCGGAGCGCAACCCTGACGCGGAGTTACGACAATGTGGCCTTTCTCGTTTACGGAAAAGTAGTTGCGGCCCCAGCCGGGGATATTGTACAGCTCCTCGCTGTCCTCAATACGCCATTTTCTCATTGGGCTAAAGTCAGTGATTTATGTTGTGACTACAAAGGTAAACAAAATTTCCCAGCCGTAATCCTATCGCGTGTCCGCTCGGGTGGAAATTTTTTTGCGGGGGTGCGCGGGATTATGTAATTTTGCGGTAAAATCAGTCCCGGCTTTTCCGGAACACCCGCAATATGAATCTTTTTGAAAAACTAACAGCTAAAGCACTGAAATACCCGCAGCGCATCGTGCTGCCGGAAGGTCTCGAACCCCGTACCCTCACTGCCGCCGACCGCATCATCGCCGACGGACTGGCCAAGATAATCCTTATCGGCAACCGCGACGAAGTCCTCGCCATGGCACGCGGGCTGAATCTGAAGAATATCGATAAGGCCACCATCGTCGACCCCGCCGACAAGAAGGTTATCGAGAAATATGCGCCGCTGTTCTACGAACTCCGCAAAAGCAAGGGTATCACAATGGAGGAAGCGCGCCTGACCACGGCCAATCCCCTCTACCTGGGCTGCCTGATGGTCAAGGCCGGCGACGCCGACGGGCAGGTGGCCGGAGCCATGAACACCACCGGCAACGTTCTCCGCGCCGCATTCCAGGTAATCAAGACCGTGCCCGGCATCAGCGTGGTTTCCGGTGCCTTCGTGATGCTCCTTCCCGAAGATTCGCCTTACGGCACCGACGGCATCCTGATTCTGGCCGACTGCGCCGTAGTGCCTGACCCGACTGCCGAGGAACTCGGACAGATTGCCGTGGCCACCGCCCGCACCGCCCGCGACATCGCCGGCATCACTCCCCGCGTGGCCATCCTGAGCTATTCGACCAAGGGCTCCGCCAAGGGCGACCGCGTCGACAAGGTAATCAAAGCCACCGAAGTCGCCCACCAGCTCGACCCGAAGCTGATACTCGACGGCGAACTGCAGGCCGACGCCGCGCTTGTGCCCTCCGTGGCCAACAGCAAGGCCCCGAACAGTACCCTCAGCGGACGCGCCAACGTGCTGGTCTTCCCCTCGCTCGAGGTCGGCAACATCGCCTACAAGCTCATCCAGCGCCTCGGCGGCATCCAGGCCGTGGGTCCCGTGCTCCAGGGCCTCGCCGCTCCCGTCAACGACCTCAGCCGCGGCTGCTATCCCGAAGACATCTACAAGACTATCATCATAACCTGTACTCAGGCCATCGGCCTCAAAAATCTCTAAGACATGAAAATTCTGGTGCTCAATTCCGGAAGCTCTTCCGTAAAATATAAGCTGCTGGACATAGAGAAGAATTCCTCCAAGACCCTCGCCGAAGGCGGAGTCGAGAAAATCGGCCTCCCCGACGGGTTCCTCAAGTTCAAGCTCGCCTCCGGCGAAAAGGAAATAACCGAACTCGGCAAAATCAACCACCGCGAGGCCATCCAGGCCATCCTATCCAACCTCACCGATTCCCGCACCGGCTGCATCAAGGACTATAAGGAAATCGACGCCGTAGGCCATCGCGTTGTCCATGGCGGCGAGAAGTTCAGCCAGTCCGTGCTCATCACCCCCGAGGTTAAGGAAATGATTCGCGAATGCTACGACATCGCCCCTCTCCACAACCCCGCCAACATGACCGGCATCGAGGCAATGGAGGAAATCCTGCCCGGCGTGCCCCAGGTCGGCGTGTTCGACACCGCCTTCCACCAGACCATGCCCGCCAAGGCATTCATGTATGCCATTCCCTATAAATACTACGCCGAGGACGGTGTCCGCCGCTACGGCTTCCACGGAACCAGCCACCGCTACGTCAGCGCCCGCGTCTGCGAGTTCCTGGGCGTGGATATCAAGAAACAGCGCATCATAACCTGCCATATCGGCAACGGCGCCTCGATGGCTGCCGTTGTCGGCGGTAAGTGCGTCGACACATCCATGGGCCTCACCCCGACCGAAGGACTGATGATGGGTACCCGCGTCGGCGACATCGACTCCGGAGCCCTCACCTTCCTGATGAACAAGCACGGCATGAGCGCCGACGACATCCAGCGGATGATCAACAAGGAGAGCGGCGTGCTCGGCGTGAGCGGCGTCAGCAGCGACATGCGCGAAATCGAAGCCGCCATCAAGGCCGGCGACGAACGCGCCCGCCTGGCCCTGGACATGTACGAACTGCGCATCACCAAGTACATCGGCGCCTATGCCGCCGAGATGGGCGGTGTCGACATCATCGTCTTCACCGGCGGCGTCGGCGAGAACCAGACCGGCACACGCGAGAAAGTATGCTCGACCCTCGGATTCATGGGCGTCGAAATCGACCCCGAAGCCAACAAAATCCGCGGCCAGGAAGCCGTCATCTCCTCCGCCGCCTCGAATGTCAAAGTCTGCGTAATCCCCACCGACGAAGAACTGACCATCGCCCGCGACACCGCCGCCATCGTCGCAGCCCTGTAAGACATAAAGACATAAAGACCATAATCCACACCCGGAAAAATCGCTGCATCACAGCGTTTTTTCGGGTGCGTTTTTTGCGCGCAGGAAATTTCGCTTATATTTGCAGAAATTATATTTTTTGCTTATGAGGTGGCGCTTTGATTGGGTGATATTTGCAGTGCTCGCGCTGGCGGGCGTGCTGGCGACTTCGTGCGTCGATACCGGCTGGCGCACGGTAAACACTGCCGATGTGGATGCCGAGGCCGACATTGCCGTCTATCAGGCCTTGGGAGACTTTGACATGGACTATTATCCCGGAATCGAGGCTATAGACTCGGTTCTTCAGCGGCCCGATGCCGGCGCCGATGAAGTCGCACGGGCTGAGAGTTGGCTCGATAGTCTCGGCCTGGCCTATGCCCGAATTGACGCTCCCATCAGTGAGATTGTCTATTATCGTCGGCCTGAGTTAATGGCCGAGAGGGTCAGGATTACCGAAATCCGGCCCGTTACCGATGGCGAAGGCCAATACGCACTTTTCAGGTTCTCCGATACAGGGGCCTGGCAAAGAACCACCCTGTATAATATCGGTGCGAAACTCGCCATAGCTTTCAACGGAAAGGTTGTGATGGTTAGCGGTATAGGCGGCGAGATTCGCGATGGCGCCTGTTCGGTCTGGCTCGACGACGCTCATGTCCGGCAACTTACGGGCGGGTCTGTGCGGCCGCATGCGTCCTGGTACTATGCTCCGCCTCAGATGGACACGGATAAATATCTTGCCAACAAACAGGTGCGGACGATTTGCCTTTTGCTTATCGCCGGTGCTTATGTTCTTGTGCTCATTCTGGGAATATGGTCGGCGAGGGTGCGAGGGCTTATTCTGCCGGGAGGGGTAATCTTTTTCCTTGGCGGGCTGCTGATTATCGACGCTCCTTTCCTTATTTATATATTCAATCCCCGCTCACTGATTCTTGGAGTGGCCTTCCTTTTCTGCGTGGCCAACATCATCGGCTTGATTGTGAGGATTAAAGGTATATCGCGCCGTGCGATAAAGAGCCGCGGGGATGTCCAGCGTCGCACAAGGTCGCTGAATGTCCTCATTTATCTGGTGGTGGCGGCGCTGTCGCTTTTGTGCCTTACTATCGACTCATCGCGGTATTACTGCTCGACACTCGTAAGTTTCGGGGATGCAGGGAGTTGGGTTGAGAGCATCGGCAAGTTCGCGTTTTTCTTCACCATCGCCGTTGTGCTGGCCGACGGGTTCATCCGCCAAATATGCTCGCGAATCTATACCACCGACATAATCGATGAACTGGAGAAGTACAACCTATATCTACGCTCCTTCGAGGCCGACAGCAGCCCCCGCAGCGAGAAGATGATTTGCGGCGAGTTCGGGCGGCTCTACGAGACCTATGCCATCGGCAACCCGAATACGGTGCTACAGCCTCTTGGCGTCCGCAGAATCTATGCTTCCGACAACGAGTGGCAGGAGGCTGTGTCGCGGCTTATGGAAGGCGCGCGGATAATCATAATGCGCTGCGCCGAAACCGAAGGCGCAATGTGGGAAATAAACCGGCTCTTCTCGCGCCCGGAGCTGCTGGCCAAGTGCGTATGGCTTGTCGACTCGCCGCAAGTCTACGATTTCCTCACCGCCGAATTCCGTCGGCACAATATCCCTGTTATCGCCCCGACGCTCGACTTCGACGCTTCCGAAAGCTTTGGCATTGTGCTCGAGCCTCTCGGCGCGGGCTATCGACTGGCTGCTCAGCCGCTGGCGACCAAGGCCGATGTCCGCAAGCTAATCGACAAGTTCATGGAAGTCAGCGAGCCTGTTCGGCAGGAGTATGCGGCGGCGCGCAAGATGCGCAACTTGGTGTTTGTGAAAATCTTATCGGAAGAAATTCCGAAGCCGGTGCGCCGGAGTCTGAACTGGGGCATAATCTCGCCCTTTGTCAACTGGCGCCACTGGCCGCTATGGTCCTGGTCGCTGCCGGTATTATGTTTTGTGTCGGCAATATGGACCGGGCCGGTCCTGCTGGTGGTCTACATCCTGTTCATGTTCCTTTTCGGCAACAGAATCGAATGGGCTCAGCGCCCTTCGGCCTCCCCGCGCCTCTTCCTCCGCCGTCAGCGCCGCGAGGCCCTGATGATGTGGGCCCCCCTCCTGTTCACCATCGCCGTCGCCCTCCTCCTCGCCCTCTGAGACCGCACCGCCCCTGTGGTTTTGTTTCAGGCGGCGAGATTTATCTCGCGCAAGAATAAAAAGGACGGGAGGCCTCACGGGCTCCCGTCCTGGAGTGGGGCGG
>USGZ01000082.1 GCA_900554265.1 uncultured Porphyromonadaceae bacterium | reverse complement strand
TCCCTACAACGAGGTCGACCTCGAGCCGGTGTTCGGCCTGATGGTAGGCACCAACTACGTGCCTATCCTCGAGGAGAATGGCACCATCCGCTACTGGTACGACCCCTATACCGGCACCTACTACGGCCCTGACAAAGTGACGCCCATCACCGACCCCTACGTAACAATCCTGCAGCCCGAAGGCTGGCTGATAGTCCGCGACCTGAACGACGACGTAATCGGCTACTATGACGCCGAGGACCAGCAGTACTACGACGTCAACAAGCAGCCCGTCGACTACCTTAACGTCGACGCCGCTACCGGCTGGACCATAGTCCGCAACTTCGATGCCAAGGTAGTAGGGTACTTCGACAGCCGCAGCGGACAGTACTACGATACCGCCAAGATTCTTGTCGGAGACAGCCTCACGGACCCCGAGCATAAGAACTATACCGTTATAATCGACAAGTTCGGCCATATCCTCTGGTACAAGCACAAGACCACGGCCGACCGCTATATGAATCCCCTTGCCAAGCGCGTACCGCGCGACAAGGACGCCGCCACGGGCTGGTGGAAACTCTATCAGACCAATACAGGCCCTGTAGTAGGATACTACGACGAGGAAACCGGCCTCTATTACCAAACCGACAAAACCACCCTTACATCACTCAAGGAGATTTATGCAACGGAATCTTGAAAAACTCTTATATAGCCTCGCCGCTCTGTTCGCCATAGCGGTACTCTGGAGCTGTGAGGATGATTTTGACCCCGGCATGGGCGGCATCATGGACGGCACGCCCGTTACTGTACCGGTGGAAATCAATTTCGACACCGAAACGGCTATCCAGCTCAACAGCCGCGCCCTGACCGACCAGTCCGGCACCGCTATCCAGGACATGGACAATTTCTGGATGGTAATCTACAACAGGGACGGCTCCCTGCGCGGAAAATATCAGATCCGCCGCAACGGCGCCAACCAGACTCCCGCCGGGATTTCCAACGTGAGCTATTCCTCGAACAGCGACAACCGCCTGCCCGGAGAGAGCAACCTCGGCGACGATGCCGCCGGAAAGCTCAAGTTCGATCTCAACCTGCCCTCAGCCGAGTACTTTATCTACGGCGTGGCCAACGTGGCCGGCTTCGACGGCAAGGACATCAGCACCCGCGAGCGCCTCAAGAACATAAGCTGCGCCTGGGACAGCACCAACATCAGCAACAACCGCGAGATGTTCGGCATCTTCTCCATCGGGCAGCATCGCGACGCCACGGACGACGCTCCTATCGCCGTGACCGTGCGCGACAACCGCGTTCAGCAGCTCCACTGCTGGATGCGCCGCCTGGCGTCGAAGGTTACCGTATCCTTCGACGGCTCCGAACTGTTCGACAACGTCTACGTGTTCATCGACACGATAATGATTTGCGACATTCCCAAGCAGTGCTACCTCGGCAAGCCCAACCATCCGGGATGGCCGGACGATGACCCGACTCAGATTGCCGATTCCCGCCAGCGCTACAATATCGACAACGGCCTCATATACTGGGGCGGCGTGGACCATGTACAGAAAATCGACAATCTCTCGCTGCTGATTCCTGAAGATTACTACCACGTCTGCAACGGCAACCATACTGCCGGCGGCCCGACTGATATTCCCGGGCTGAGCGTCGACAACGACCGCCATGCCCATACCTCGCGCTCGCTCTACTTCTACGAGAACATGCAGGGCACCGGCAAGGACAAGCGCCAGAGCTACGACGACAAGACCATAGCATTTCCCTCGCCCAAGCCCGACGACCTCACCTCCGGCTGGAAGGACCACAAGTCCTACGGCACCTACGTCGAAGTCCGCGGCTACTACCACCTGCTGACTCCTTATGGCGAGGTTTCCGCCGGATGGATTAAGTACCGCTTCATGCTCGGTCAGGATACCTCGACGGACTACAACGCCGTCCGCAACACCCACTACAAGCTCACCCTCAAGCTCCGCGGCAACGCCAACGACTACGACTGGCACATCGACTACCGCGAGGAGCCGGGCATAGTCACTACCTCGCCGCAGTACATTTCCTATCTCTACAACAAGTCCATGTACGCCTCGGTGAAAGTCGTAGGCGAGATGGACAATGACTTCGGGCTCCAGGCTGAGATAATCTCGACAAGCGAAAGCGGCTTTACCGACTGGGGACCCTGGGGCAACGGCACGGAAACCTTTCCTTCGCCGATAGGCCATAATGTAGAAGGTAATCCCGTATTCAACAATACCGGTCTGGTTGATAATGCGAATGGCCCGTGGACCTCGTTCCTGTCCCTCCGCAAGACCACACTGCTACGTCTGAATCCCGACGACAACATGCAGTCCTGGCAGCTGGGCTCCACCACGGCGCTGAAATATAATAAGGATCACTACATAGACAATAACAAGGGAAACCGTACGTATATGAGTCTGCCTCAAACTGCGGCGACTGACCCCACACTGAGTTCCGACGGCATTTATACCGTCGCGGTAAACAAATGGAACAAAGCCGAAGGAGCCAGCGACTCGACGGCTACGGAGCGCATATTCCGAATTCCCCTGTATACGCGCGCCAAGGAGCTGGTGACCAAGACGGGCTTTACCGGCAATAATCCCTATATCTCCTATCCGCGTAAGATGACCGTGCGCTTTACGGCTATGGTGCGTCCAGCCGGATCGAGCGAGGACTTTCAGAAGAAGCATTTCGACCTCGAAATCATCCAGGTACGCCGTATCGTCAATCCCAAGGGCGTATGGCGCAAGGCCGGCAGCAGTAAGCCCTTCCACGTAACGCTGATGAATCTCGCCGAGGACGGAACCAATACCTTCCGTACCTTCAAGTCAGTAGGCCGCTGGAGCGCCGAGGTCATTACCGAGTCCGACCCCATCATCACGCTTTCGTCGACGGTGGAAGGTACAGGTCTGAACTCCGACCAGCTGCAGTCAGACGTGCGCCGCATCGAGGGCGACTCCGAATGCCCCATCGACTTCAATATCAATTTTAAGGGCGCGCAGAGCGGCTACGCCATAGTGCGCGTGCGCTACAATAATTTTACCTGCGAGCACGATATCTTCTGCTGGGTAGGTATGGAACCGGTCGAAATCGTAACCGGTTCCGGCATAAGGTGGAGGCACTCGAATGTGGCTTACTTCGACGCCGACAATTACGCCCAGTATCCCGTTACCCCCTTGCAGGAAGGAGGCATGTTCCGGCGCGCGAGCCATACGGCCATTCTTTCGTCCAGCAATCCGGTATATCATTACCAGGATGAGACATCCAGTCCCACCAGCGCCCTCCATGTGCGTTATCCCAGCGGTACAGAGACAACAGCCAACTGGACGACTCTGATTTTCAAGCCCGACGATACAGGCAAGAATCCGAAGAGCCGCTTCTATACCTGGTCGATAGCAAACCAGAACGAGCGCATCGCCGACTGTAAGGATGATTTCTACAGCATTGCCAGTGTGGGCAATAACCTGAATTTCCCTATCAAGAAGGCCTACGGCATTCTCTACGGAGAGGGCTCCGGAGGCTGTATCACGGGTCTGCATCAGGCTGTAGGCTACGACAATCTGAATATAACGGACGACGGATCCAATACCGACAAGGGAATGCTCGGCGTGTTCGTCTACAACAGCACCAACTGCCGGACAGTATTCCTACCGATAGGCAAGGCCGCCCACGGACGCCGCAAGTCGCGTATGGCCAGCGGCTGGTCGGCCAATAATGACCCCGAAGGCTTCCTGCGCTATGCCAGCCGCAGTTCTTATCATGCCTTTGGCGACCAGCCTCTTTTCAGCGATATCTACCGTCGTCCCGGCGCTTTATACTGGTGCAGGACATTCTACGACCAGCCCGACGACATCTATGAGAAGGATGCAAACGGCAATTTCATCAAAATCAACGGCCAGACAGTTTTCAAGGTGAACATGTCGTCCTCCTTCGATATCAATTTCCACTCCATGGGTTTCGAGGGCTTCTCGAATTCGGCTGTGGATGAACGCAATTCAGCATATTCCAAAACTCCCCACAACAGCACGACCCGAACCGGCTATTCTTCCGATGCGGCTTTTATCCGCACCGTCTGCTATTAAGATAAGAACTTATCCTCCATAGAGCCCTTCGCACCGCCGCGTGCGAAGGGCTTTTTTCTGAAAAGAAACCGGCTATTGCCGCTTTTTGCGGAAAAAGTCTTAACTTTGTATCGGCGTCTTTCCTAACCGCGCCATCATGATCTTAATCCGAATACCGTGGAAATGATATTCCAGCGCCTTCTGCTTTTTGTGCTTTCTGTACTTTCCGTCGCTTCCGGGGCTTTCGCCAGCGTGCAGGGAACTCGTCACCTCAACGTGCGCGACGGCCTTTCCAGCCGCCAGGTCTACAAGCTCAGCCAGGATAGCGTAGGCTACATATGGATATACTCCAACGCGGGCCTCGACCGCTTCGACGGGCACCGTACGCGCCACTATGCCCTGGACGCCCGGCGCGAAAGCATCGACCATATCCTCTGGGCCACGACACTGATGCCTGACAGCACCGGCGCCATGTGGGTGGCGCAGATGTCCGGCGACCTCTACCGCTACGACCGCGCGGCGGACCGCTTCGTGCGCGAATACGAGTTCGCGGACAGCGAAGCGCGCATCTACGGCTTCGCCTTCGCCGGCGACTGTGTTCTTCTCGCCACCAACAAGGGACTCTACGGCCTGCGGCGCAATGCTTCCGGAGTCTTCGAACCGGAACTGCTGGCCCTCGACGGGCGCCTGGTCACGGCAATCATCCGGCCGGAGGACGGGACCGTCTACGCCGGCACTGATGCGGGCGTCTATGCCGTCGACCTCTCGCGGGGCTACAGCGCCACGTTGCTGCCGGACAGCCGGAGCCTCTACGTCAAGTCGCTTGCCGTCAGCGACGGCAAGCTCTATATAGGCACCTTCTCGCGCGGGGTATATTCCGCTCCTCTGTCGGGCGGCGCGGTGCGTCAGGCATTTGAGGGGATTCCCTCTCTGCCGGTCAATGCCCTCGAACCCATAGGCACCGACAGCCTCCTGGCAGGTATCGACGGGGCCGGGGTCTACCTCGTCGACAGCCGCCACTCACGGCCCCTGCGCCGCTATACCGACGACCAGAACGAAGGACCCTCCCTGAGCGGCAACACCATAACCGACGTATTCGTCGACGCCGGACGCGGCCTCTGGGTAGCCACAAGCCACAAGGGCATAACCTATATTCCGCCCTCGCGCCATCCCGCCGCCACCCTGCGGGCAGGTGCCCAGGGGCGTATGTCGGACTACGCCAACGCCATCCTCGAGGACTCGAACGGCGACTTCTGGATAGGTACCGACAAGGGCCTCAACCGCTACCGCCGCCGCAGCGGACAGTGGGAGAACTTCCTGCAGAATCCGGACAGCACCGCTAACGTGATTCTCAACGTCTGTGAGGACTCCGACGGCAGAATCTGGGTCGGGTCGTACGGCAACGGCGTGAGCATCATCGACCCCGCGCAGGGTACGGCAAGGACGCTGCCGGTGCGTCGCCACGGCGGGAATGCCGGTGTGGCAACCGAGTGCGTCTTCGCAATCGCCCGCGACGCGAACGGGGAAATGTGGATGGGCGGCATCAACGGCGACATCACCCGCTACGACCCGGCGACGGACAGCTACCGCTACTACGGCGAGGACTGCGTGTCGGCCATCGTTCCGGACGCCGACGGGCGTCTGCTCTTCGCCGGCAATATGGGTATCGGGCGCTACAATCCGGCGACCGACGCCTTCGAATGGACGCGGCGCTACGACAGCATCGAGGTCCGCTATCCGGCGCGTTGCGTGCTGGACGACCCGCGAAACGGCAGCTTATGGGTCGGCACCACCGGCGACGGCCTCATATCCTTCGACAAGACCACCGGAAGCGCGCGCCGCTATACTACGGCCGACGGCCTCTCGTCCAACTCCGTCTACAACATCGTGCAGGACAATTCCGGCGCCCTATGGATCAGCACGGAGACTGAACTCTACCGCCTCGACCCGGATACAGACCGTCTAGCCAAGCTCACTTTCAGCAGCGGAGACGGACGCGGTTCCTTCAATCCCAATACCGGCTTCCGCGCCTCCGACGGCGCCATAGTCCTCGGAACGGCGGACGGCTGCCTGGTGTTCTATCCTGAGGAGGAGATGGCCCTGCGCCCCGGCCGGGAAATCCACTTCACGGACTTCCGCCAGAACGATACGAGCATTACCCCCGGCGCCGAAGGCTACAGCCTGCGCACCAATATCGACCTGACGGACAGACTCGTCCTTGACCACGACCGCAACAGCTTCGACCTGCGCTTCGACATCCTCAACTATACCTCTCCGCGGCGAATCGGTTTCAGCTACCGACTCGACGGCCACGACCGCCGCTGGCAGCCCGCTCCGGACTACGAGGCCCGCTACCGCGACCTTCCGCCGGGCGATTATACCTTCCGAGTACGCGCCGTCGACCTCTATACCGGCGAGGAACTCGGCACGCGCAGCCTCGACATAAGCGTGCGGCCTCCGCTGTGGCTTACATGGTGGGCCAAAATCATCTATCTGCTTTTGTCCGCAGCCCTTGTCGCCTTCCTTGCCAGCTACATACGGCACTACCGGCGCGAGAAGAAAATCGAGGGACAGATAGAGTCCTTCGCCGCGGTCGCCCACGATATCCGCACCCCTATCTCCCTAATCAAGAGCCCTCTGCTTAATATCGAGATGGAGAAGGACCTTTCCGAGAGCGTCCGGAGCAATCTGCTGCAGGCCCGCAGCGGCATCGACAAGGCCATGGACATGCTCGGGGAGATGCTCGAACTGCGTACGGAGACGCGCCTCGGACCGCATCTGCGCGTGCGCCCCCTGGACCCCGGCGAATTCCTGCGCGTCAAGGCCGAGGAGTACGCCATGCTGGCCAAGTTCAAGGGCCTGGCGCTGGAGACCTATGTGGCTCCGGATATGCCGGAGGTATGCGCGGACCCGGAAATACTCGGGCACATAGTGGATAATCTGCTCTCCAACGCGCTGAAATATACTGAGAAAGGGACGGTGCGCCTCGTGGCCGCCCTTGGGCCCGGCAAGCGCTGGACCCTC
>USGZ01000081.1 GCA_900554265.1 uncultured Porphyromonadaceae bacterium | reverse complement strand
CTCGTCGACAGGCTCGGCAGCCTCGCCGACGCAATCGACGCCATGAGCGCCGAGACCGGTATCAGCGCCGACAAGGCCATCGCCTATCCCGAAACCGAGGACGATATCTGGCTGACCGTCCTCCGCCAATCGGGACTTCAGGGCGAGCTCAAGGCCGGTACGGGCCTCGATGAGCTGGATGCCGAAACCCTCGGCTACCTGCGGACTCTGCGCCGCCTGCGCACCATGAACCCCGTGCAGGCACGAATGGAACCCGTAACAATCAAGTGAGCGCGAAATCCTTCCGCAACCCGAAACTTTTCCGCATCGGCTGAAAACCCTCTACCGCGATGAAGTCCACCTGGTTCTCAAAACTTGTACTGTTGCCCTGCAGCAAGCTCTACGGGGCCGCCACATACATGCGCAACAAGTTCTTCGACTGGGACATCCTCAAGGAACGCCAGTTCGAGGTGCCGATAATCAGCGTGGGCAACCTGGCCGTAGGCGGTACGGGAAAGACACCGCACGTCGAGTACCTTGTCGAGCATTTCAGCAAACGCATGCACGTCGCCGTGCTCAGCCGCGGCTACCGGCGCGCGACCAAGGGTTTCATCGTCGCCGGACGCACATCGACGCCGCGCGACATCGGCGACGAGGCTTATCAGATATACCACAAGTTCGGCGGCAAGGTGATGGTAGTAGTCAACGAGGACCGTGTCGAAGCCATCAACGAAATCCTGCGCATAAACCCGACCATACAGCTTATAGTACTCGACGACGCATTCCAGCACCGCTACGTCAAGCCTATGCTGTCCATTCTCATCAGCGAGTACAACCATCCCATCTACAAGGACAGGCTGCTGCCCTACGGACGCTTGCGCGAAAGCGCCCGCGGCGTCAACCGCGCGGACATAGTCATAGTCAGCAAATGCCCCGCGGCCATGAAGCCCTACGACTTCCGCCAGCAGATAAACGAGTACGACCTCTTTCCGAGCCAGGAGCTCTTCTTCTCGCACTATACCTATCAGGAGCTGAGGCCGGTTTTCCCGGACCTGACCACTACGGTACCCTACCTGGACTGGCTGACGGAGAAGGACTCTATCCTGGCCATAGCCGGCATAGGCAACCCGAGGCCCTTCGTACGCCAGATAAAGAGCCACGACGCCCGCGTCAAGGTCGATGTATTCCCGGACCACCACAACTATTCCCGCAAGGACATCGACTACATCCTCGGACGCTACAACAGCCTGCGCGAGGGTGGCCGGCGCATAATCGTAACCACCGAGAAGGACGCCGTACGCCTGGCCGCCAACCCCTATTTCCCTTACGAGCTCAAGGCGCATACCTTTTACCTTCCCGTATCGGTGGAGTTCGACTACTACGACGGCTGCCCGGATTTCCTCCAGACAGTCGAGAAAGCCATCGCCCCGGCCCTGCGCACCTCGCTCAGAACAATCCCGACGAACAAAACGTTGAATTAGACGGACGTGCCGCGAAAATTCGCGACCTCCGGCCCCGCCTCTTCCGCCAACCCGAACATATCTACCATAAAACATACCGCACATGCTCGAAAAAATCAGACAGACCGCCGACTACCTGCGTACGCGCGCCGGCGAACTTCCCAAAATAGGCATCATCCTCGGAACCGGCCTGGGCAACCTGGCCTCCTATATCGACGAAGCCGTCTATATTCCCTACTCCGAGATTCCCAACTTCCCCGTATCCACCGTCCAGGGCCACAAGGGCAACCTCATCTTCGGCTACATGAACGGACGCCGCGTCGTCGCCATGCAGGGACGCTTCCACTACTACGAGGGCTACGACATGAAGACCGTGACCTTCCCCGTGCGCGTAATGCGCGAGCTCGGGGTCGAGACCCTCTTCGTCAGCAACGCCGCCGGCGGCATGAACAAGGAATTCAAGGTTGGCGACGTGATGGTTATCTGCGACCAGATTAACCTCTTTCCCGAGAATCCCCTGCGCGGCCACAACTACGACGAACTGGGCGACCGCTTTCCGGCAATGACCGAGCCTTACTCGAAGAAACTCATCGCCCTGGCCGACCAGATCGGCGCCGAAAAAGGCATCCGCCTGATGCACGGCGTCTATGTCGGCACCACCGGGCCGACTTTCGAGACTCCCGCCGAGTACGAGTACTTCCGCATCATCGGAGGCGACGCCGTAGGCATGAGCACCGTGCCCGAGGTCATCGTGGCCAGGCACGGCGGCATGCGCGTGTTCGGCATATCCGTAATCACCGACCTGGGCGGCAAGGACATTACCGACGTGCCCTCCCATGAGGAAGTCCAGCAGGCCGCCATCAAGGCCCAGCCTACCGTCGAGGCCCTGATGCTGGAAATGGTCAAACGCTGCTGAACACAGATGGACGACAAAAGCACCGAAATCTCCGAACTCGGCGAGTTCGGACTCATCGACCGTCTCACCGCCGGTCTTCCCCGCCATAACGAAAGCACGGAGAAGGCCGTCGGCGACGACGCCGCCATCATCCGCCCACTGCCGGACACGGACACTCTTGTGACCACCGACCTACTGCTGGAGAACGTGCATTTCGACCTCACATACGTGCCCCTGAAGCACCTGGGCTACAAGTCCGCCGTGGTCAACTTCTCGGACGTCTACGCAATGGGAGGCACGCCACGGCAGATAACCGTAAGCCTGGGCATCTCCCGCCGCTTCACCGTAGAACATATGGAGGACCTCTACGCCGGCATCCGCCTGGCCTGCGAGGTCTACGGCGTAGATATCGTCGGCGGCGACACCTCCGCCTCTAATCAGGGCCTTGTAATCTCGATAACCTGTATCGGCGACGTTCCCCGCGGCGAGGCCATCCGCCGCGACGGCGCCCGCGACACGGACCTTGTCTGCGTAAGCGGCGACCTCGGAGCCGCCTACATGGGGCTCCAGCTCCTCGAACGCGAGAAAATAGCGTCGAAAGGCCAGGAGAACTTCGAGCCCGACTTCGGCGGCAAGGAATACCTAATCGAGCGCCAGCTCAAGCCCGAGGCCCGAAAGGACATCATCGCCGGGCTGCGAGAGAAAGGCGTACGCCCCACGGCAATGATGGACATCAGCGACGGCCTCTCCAGCGAACTGCTGCACATCTGCCACGACAGCCACTGCGGCTGCCGCGTCTACGAGGACCGCATCCCTATCGACTACCAGACCGCCGTAATGGCCGAGGAGCTGAACATGAACCTTGTCACCGCGGCGCTCAACGGCGGCGAGGACTACGAGCTGCTCTTCACCGTCCCGCTGGCGGACCACGAGAAAGTGGAGCACATGGCCGGCGTAAAGGTAATCGGCTACATCACCAAGGAAGACCTCGGCTGCGCGCTCGTGACCCGCGACGGCGCCGAAATCCCCCTCAAGGCCCAGGGCTGGAACCCGCTGGCGGCGAAAACGGAATAAGGCCGGCCGCTTCCGGCAAGTTTTCTTTCCCGATTAATCTCGAATTGGCCGCTCTCTTCCCGATTAATCGAGATTATTCCTGATTAATCCCGATTAATCTCGAATTCCGGCGGCCGATTAATCCCGAATTCGGGCGCCCCGATTAATCTCGAATTCTGGCTGCCGATTAAACCCGCTTCTGGTATTGATTTTTTTTGTACCTTTGTAGTCAGAAAAATAAACACGCATATCCAATGGGCTTTTTCGACTTCTTCAAAAAGAACAAACAGCAGACTCAGGAAAGCAAGGAAACCCTCGACCGCGGTCTTGAAAAGACCAAGGAAAGCGTCTTCGGCAAAATCCGCCGCGTGCTCACCGCCCGCCGCACCATCGACGACGACTTTCTCGACGAACTGGAGGAAATCTTCATTACCAGCGACATAGGTCCCGAAACGACACTGAAAATCATCGACCGCATCAAGGACCGCGCCTCGCGCGACAAGTACGTCGACATGGACGAGCTCAACGAGTTGCTGTGCGAGGAAATCAGCGATATGCTCGCCGAGAACGAGAACCACGCCGACGTTCGCGACGCCAGGCCTTACGTAATCATGGTCGTCGGCGTCAACGGCGTCGGCAAGACCACCACCATAGGCAAGCTGGCGCACATGTACTCCAAGGCCGGCCTCAAGGTCATGCTCGGAGCCGCGGACACATTCCGCGCCGCCGCCATCGAGCAGCTCGACGAGTGGGGCCGGCGTGCAGATGTGCCCGTAATCAAGCAGAAACTCGGCTCCGACGCCGCCGCCGTGGCCTACGACACGCTGTCGTCCGCCGTGGCCCGCGACATGGACGTCGTGATTATCGACACGGCCGGACGCCTGCACAACAAGAAGGGCCTGATGGACGAGCTCTCGAAAATCGAGCGCACGATGGAAAAGGTCGTGCCCGGCGCCCCGCATGAGGTGCTCCTTGTGCTCGACGGCTCGACGGGCCAGAACGCCTTCGAGCAGGCCCGCCAGTTCTCAGCCGCCACCCACGTCACCGACCTGGCCATCACCAAGCTCGACGGCACCGCCCGCGGAGGCGTGGTGATCGGCATCAGCGACCAGTTCCGCATCCCGGTGAAGTACATCGGCCTTGGCGAGGGCATTGACGACCTCCAGCTCTTCGACAAGACCGCATTCGTAAAATCTCTCTTCGGTAAAAAGGCATGAGCGGAAAAGTGGTGATTGTGAGCATGGGATGCTCCAAGAACCTGGTCGACAGCGAGAAACTCGCCGCACGCCTGCGCTCCGTGGGCCTCAAGCCGACCTTCGACAGCCAGGACTACGCCGGCGCCGACGTGGTAGTCAACACCTGCGGCTTCATCGGCGACGCCAAGGCCGAAAGCATCGACATGATCCTCTCGGCAATAGAGATGAAAAAGCGCGGTGAGATTCGCGGCGTCTATGTGATGGGCTGCCTCAGCGAGCGTTACCGCCGCGAACTGCGCGAGGAGATGCCGGAAGTCGACGCTTTCTTCGGCAAGTTCGACTGGGGCGCGCTGGTTGAGACCCTGGCCTCACGTCATTCGGAACTGAAGCCCTGGAAGCGCGAACTCTCGACGGCTCCGCACTATACCTATCTTAAAATCGCCGAGGGTTGCAACCGATTCTGCGCCTTCTGCGCGATTCCTCTCATCACCGGGCGTTACAAGAGCCGCCCGATCGACGAAATCCTCGAGGAAGTACGCGAATTAGCAGGCCGAGGTGTCAAGGAATTCAATGTAATCGCCCAGGACCTCTCCGCCTACGGCACCGACTTCAAGACTCCAGTCGCCGGCGGTCGTTCGCCCCTGGCCGAGCTGGTCGACAGAATCGCCGACGTACCCGGTGTCGAGATGATCCGTCTGCACTACGCCTACCCCGCCGACTTCCCCTACGACGTTCTCGACGTCATGGCCGCGCGGCCCAACGTGTGCAAATATCTCGACATCGCCCTCCAGCATATCGACGACAAGGTACTCACCAATATGCGACGCCATATAGACGCACAGGCCACGCGCGAACTCCTTGACCGCATCCGCCGCCAGGTGCCGGGCATCCATATCCGCACCACCCTGATGGTCGGCTTCCCCGGCGAGGACGATGCCGCCTTCGAGCGCCTTCTGGACTTCGTACGCGAACAGCGCTTTGAGCGCATGGGCGCCTTCGCCTACTGCGAGGAGGACGATACCTATGCCGCCAAGCATTTCGCCGACGAGGTACCCGAGGATGTCAAGCAGCAGCGTCTGGACCGCCTGATGGAAGTCCAGCAGCAGATTGCCTTCGACATAGCCGAAAGCAAGATAGGCAGTACCATGCGCGTGATAATCGACGCCATCGACGGGCCCAACTACATCGGCCGCACCGAATTCGACTCGCCCGAAGTTGACTGCAATGTGCTGATCGACCGCAACAACAAGTATCTCAGGCTCGGCAGTATCTACAATGTGGAGATTACCGACGTCTGCGACTTCGACCTCATCGGCCGCGTGGTGGAATGACATCCGACGAAATCAGCGCGCTCCGTGCCGCCATCGCCGGTGGCGAGCCTTTCATAGCCTTTATTCTGCCCGGCGACGACCGGCTCCGGCTCCGCGGCCTCGACAGCGTACGCATCGAGCCCTGGGGCGCCTGCTCCGGTGCGATGCCCGTGCCCGAACTGTCGACCGACAAGGCCGATTACTGCGCCCGCATGGCCTCCCTTATCGAGGGCCTGAGGCGGCGGCAAGGCAAAGCCGTAGTCTGCCGGACCATCTGCGGCAACTCCGAAAGCCTCGACCCGGCGGCCATTGCGGAGGCCTACTTCCCCCTTTTCCCTGCGACGCTGCGCTTCCTGTTCCGCACGCCTTCGGGCTATTGGATTGGCGCCAGCCCGGAGTTGCTCCTGGACGAGGACGGAAACGCCTACCGCACGCGCGCTCTTGCGGGCACCCGCCGCGCAGGCACCCGCGGCCCCTGGTCCGAAAAAAACATCGCCGAGCACGAGTTCGTGGTACGCGACATGACGACCACCCTATCGCGCTTCAGTGTAGCCGTAGATGTCGGCAAAGCCGAGACACTCCCCTACGGCCCGGTCGAGCATCTTTGTACCCGCATCCTCGTTGCGGGAGACCCGGGTTCAGGCGCGCAGATTGCCGCCGCCCTGCACCCTACCGCCGCCATCGCCGGCTATCCCCGCTCAGAAGCCCTGAGCGAAATCGCAGCCTTCGAGACCACGCCCCGCGGATACTACACAGGCACAATAACAATTCCGCTGGGACCTGACCGCTCGCTGACCTACGTAATCCTGCGCACGGCGCACTTCGACTCGCACCGCTGGTGCGTATATACAGGAAGCGGCATCACCGCCGCTTCCGACCCCGACGACGAATGGGACGAAACCGCCGCCAAGGCAGAACCCCTGGTCGGGGTACTCAGCCGCTCTGCGCAAAGCCTTCAATCCTGAGCCTCAAGGCTATGAACGACAATTCAGCCCGACATATATTCATCCTCATCGCAGTAGCCCTGGCCATGCTCGTGGCGGCCTCGCTGATTCCCTGGAGCGACATGACCGGCAACCGCCTCAAGGACTTCAACCTCCTGGAGGACGTTCTTCCGCGGCCCGACCACGTGGCCGCCTCGGCGAGCATGATCACAGACCCGGAACTGCGGGAACTCATGGCGGAAGCTGTCGAAGCACCCGCCGACGGCAACGCCGTCGCCACCGACAGCGCCGC
>USGZ01000080.1 GCA_900554265.1 uncultured Porphyromonadaceae bacterium | reverse complement strand
CGCGCTACGAGGACCTCGAAATCGCACCGCGCCACTGCCTGGCATCGCAGAAAGTGGCCGTCACTTCCACGCCGCTCTACTTCTACCGCCGCCACGACGGCAGCTTCATCAACACGTGGAACGCCCACCGGCCCGACGTGCTCGCAATAACCGACTTCATCCTGGCCAACGCCATCAAGGACGGCGACCCTATGCTTATACGCGCGGCGCGGTCGCGACGCTTCAGCGCTTACTCGAACATTCTGCTGCTCGCACTCAGCCACCGCGACCAGGAACTGGCCGAGCGCTGCTGGCGCATAGTCCGGCGCGAACGCGCGCAGATGCTCCGCGACCCGCACGTACGCCTTAAGAACAAACTCGGCGCCATGATGTTCCTCTTCGGAATGCCGGGTGCAAGACTGATGTCGATATGGGCTGGAAAGTAAAGACACTCGACAAAGAAAACTTCGCCCTCGCCTGCGCGGAACTTGAGTATCAGGTGCAGGCGGACCGCTATCCGCCGGACATTATACTGGCGGTTCTCGAAGGGGGCAAATACGTGGCCGACAACGTCTTCAGAGAACTGCCCCATTATGAAACGCGACTCCAGCGAACCGGCACGGCCGCAAAGAAAGGATGGAAACGGGAACTCGTGCGCAGGCTTCCGCGCTTTTTCCAGGACCGCCTGCGGATAATCGAGGCATCCATGCTCAGCCGGCGGCACGATAGCCGAGGGTCAGCCGACGTCTCCCTGCCTTTCGGTGCGGAGATGGACGGACGGCGCATACTTATTGTCGACGATGCCGTCGACAGCGGACGCACACTTCGCCTTGTCTGCGAGGCCGTAAGCCGCATTTGCCCTTCGTCGGACATCCGCTCCGCCGTTATCACCGTAACTACCGACTCGCCAGAAACGGACCCCGATTACGCCCTCTACCGCGACCGCACCCTTGTCCGCTTCCCGTGGTCGATGGATTCATGAAAAGATGAGAACCGTAATCGTAGACCTGGACGGCACTTACTACCGCGGCAATACACTCCACGACTATCTGCGCTGCGCACTGAAGGTGCGCCTGAGGCATCTGGACCCGCGTGGCGCCTCCATTCTGCTCCAGTATCTGCTTCGGGTACTTCGTCTGATATCGCATGCCAAATTCAAGGAAAGGGCTCTGCGGGCAGCTATATCCGACGAAGCCCTCGAAGCTTTCGCCGCCCACGCCGAGAGCCGCATCAACCGGCCGCTGAAAGAGCTTCTGGCAGCCGAGAGGCAGGCGGGCTCGCTGGTGGTGCTTGCGTCGGCGGCTCCCGAGTTCTATATTCCCCGGCTCTGGGACGGCGACTACACCGGCTCAGTCCTTTACCGGGAAGGCGGACTCGAGGAATGCCGAGGCGAACGCAAACTGGAGAAAGTCAACGAATTGCTTAAAAACAAGGGCGCAAGTGGAATTGACCTCGCCATAAGTGACCATCTCGACGACCTGCCTCTTATGAGAGCCGCACACGAGAGAATACTCGTCAGCCCTGGGCGCCGGACAGTCGAAGCCATGCGCTGCGAGGGCCTTGATTTCACACTTTTTAAATAGTCGCGCAGGGTATGGGCGTGGAAATTTTGCTACTTTTGTCATATTTTTTTATAGCGAATGTTCCGATGAAAAAATATATCCTTCATATACTACTGGCTCTCATTGCCTTGGGAGCGACCCACACAGGCGCTTCGGCCCAGAGCGACAATCTCTTTCCATACCCCGTTCCGCCGGACACCATGATGAGCCTCCAGCCCCGCTGCGATTATATCATATCGCGCTTCTGGGACCGCTGCAACTTCGAGACCGCAATGCTCGATAAGGACCGTCTCAACCGCACTTTCGGCGACTGGGTGAGCATCATGCAGCATGCCAGCGCCGACACCGTCCACGCCGCCATCGACAAGCTTCTGGGGCGCTTCGTCAAGAAAGGCCCGGAGACCCTCGAGCTGGCCACGCTGGCCGAGAACTGGCTATACTCTGACACCGCCTCCATATTCTCCCAGGAAGCCTACCTGCCTTTCGCCCGCGCCGCCGCGCACCACAAGAAGCTTTCCAAGGCCGAGCGCGCCCGTTTCCAACTCCACGAGCAGATTATCGAAAGCAGCGGACTGGGCGCCATCGTCCCCAATCTCGAATTCATCCGTCCGGACGGCACCAAGGGCCACCTGCACGACATAAACGCCGAGTCCATACTCCTGTTCATCAACGACCCGGACTGCGACGACTGCTCGGTAGCGAGCACGCGCCTGGGCGTGGACTACAACGCCGCCCAGCTCATCGAGCGCGGCGAGCTGGCAATCATCAGCATTTATCCCGACGAGCCCGACGACCGCTGGCGCGCCGAGGCCGAGCGCTACCCGCAGACATGGACCGTAGGCGCAATAAAGGACGCCGACACCTACTTCGACCTGCGCTCGACTCCCCTGTTCCTCTTCCTGGACCGCAATCACAAGGTATCCGTCAATGTGCTGAACATCGACCAGCTGCTGACGGCATTCCGCAACGTAAACATCCGCCATACCCGCCGGCAATGAGCAAGCCCGAAACAGCCGTCCTTATTTCCGGCGGCGTCGACAGCGCCGTAGCGGTGCATCTGCTGGCCGAACAGGGGCGGCCGATGCATCTGTTTTATATCCGCATAGGCATGGACAACGACGAGGGCGACTGCTCCGCGGAGGAAGACATCGAGATGTGTACCCTCATCGCCCGGCGCTACGGACTGCCTTTCGACGTCGTATCCCTGCACCAGGAATACTGGGACAACGTGATGGAGTATGCCCTGAGCACCGTCCGCCAAGGTCTCACCCCGAACCCGGACATAATGTGCAACTCCATAATCAAGTTCGGCTATTTCGAGGAACGATGGGGCCATGAGTACGCCGCCACCGTCACCGGCCACTACGCCTCTACCCTTATCGACGGCGAGGGCCGCAAGTGGCTCGCCACGGCTGTCGACCCCGTCAAGGACCAGACCGATTTCCTGGCCCGCATCAGCGGCACCCAGCTGGCGCATCTTGAGTTCCCCCTGGGGCGCCTTCCCAAGCACGAGGTTCGCCGCATAGCCCTGGAGGCACATCTGCCCAACGCCCTGCGCCATGATTCCCAGGGCATATGCTTCCTGGGCAAAATCAATTACAACGACTTCATCCGCCGCCATCTCGGAGAGAAACCGGGTCCTATAATCGAACTGGAGACTGGCCGCAAGCTCGGCGAGCACCGCGGCTACTGGTTCCACACCATAGGCCAGCGCAAGGGACTCGGACTGAGCGGCGGCCCGTGGTTCGTGGTGCGCAAGAACGTGCGCGACAACGTGCTCTACGTTTCCCGGGGCTACGACACCGACAAGCAGTACGGCCGCACGCTCCATCTGGCCGAAACGCGCTTCATCACAGCCGATCCCTGGGGAGAGGCCGCCCTCGACGGCGTGCGTCTGCGCTTCAAGAACCGCCATACTCCCGAGTTCATCGCCGGCACAGTCAGGAAGCTCGACGCTCCCGGCGAATACATAATAGAATCCGACACCGACGTCCAGGGCATAGCTCCGGGACAGTTCGCGGCCCTCTACGACCCGGACTGCCGCATATGCTACGGCAGCGGCATAATCTCCGGCGGCAACGTCGCAACCGACAGACGCTCATGAGCTCAGACAAAGTAAGAATCCACGTACTCGGCCTCTCAGTAAGTCAGCTGCAGAGCGGCGCCTATGCCCTCATTCTTGCCGAGGACGACGGACCGCGGCGTATACCGGTGGTTATCGGCGAACCTGAGGCGCAGTCGATAGCCATCGTGCTTGAAGGCATACGCACCCCGCGGCCAATTACCCACGACCTGTTCGTGTCCTTCGCCCATGCCTTCGGAGTACGACTGCGCGAGGTGTTCATCTACCGCTTCGAGGACGGCATTTTCTACTCGCAGGTTACATTCCGCAACGACGAAGGCCATGAGGTTGTTATCGACGCGCGGACTTCCGACGCCGTCGCGCTGGCCTTACGCACCGACACACCCCTCTTCACGACGGCCGACATTCTCGAGCGCACCGGCTTCATCATCAGCGACGAATCCCTCAAGCGCGGCGACGGCAACGACGGGAACTCCGGCGAGGAGGCCGACGAGACGCCCCGGGAAACGCACAAAAGCAGCTACCACGCCGAACCCAAGCCCGAAAACTACACAATCGAGGAACTCGAGCGCACTCTGGCATCGCTGATAGACCGCGAGGAATACGAGGAGGCCGAGCGCGTAAGCAAGATTCTCGAAAAGAAGAAAAAACGTCTCGACACCGGCGAAGCGGACAAAGAAATCTGAAAACACATTTTATCATATACAGAAAAGATTACTGGCCAAACTAACACAGATACCTTATGAAAAACGGCAGCATCAAATTCCGCCTGACAGTGCTGAACTTCCTCGAGTTCGCCGTCTGGGGCGCGTACCTAATCTCAATGGGCATGTTTCTGTCCGAATACGGGCTTGCGGACAAAGTCTTCTGGTTCTACACCGTCCAGGGCCTCGTGTCGATATTCATGCCCGCGCTCATCGGCATTGTGGCGGACCGCTGGATTCCGGCTCAGAAGACCTTTTCCCTCTGTCATCTGCTCGCAGGCGTGTTCATGATACTCACCGGAATCACCTGCATGAACCAGATTGCGGGCGGCGGAACCCTTGAGTTCAGTACTGTGTTCACGTACTATACACTCTCCGTAGCCTTCTTTATGCCTACCATAGGACTGGGCAATTCCGTGGCTTTCAGTGCTCTTACTCAGCATCATATGGATACCGTAACGGCCTTCCCTCCAATCCGAGTATGGGGTACGGTAGGCTTTATCGCTGCTGAAATCTTCGTGAACTTCGTAGCCATCGGCGATGTCGAAATCCAGTACGACTATACCCAGTTCCTGATGTCCGGCATACTGAGCCTCGCCCTGGCCGCCTACGCCCTGACGATGCCCGACTGCCCGGTGAACCGTGCCGGCGGCAAGAGCTTTGCCGAAGCTCTCGGGCTGAAAGCCTTCCGCCTGTTCAAACGCAAGGAAATGGCTATCTTCTTCATCTTCTCGATGTTCCTGGGCGTGTCGCTGCAGATTACCAACAGCTATGGCTCGACCTTCATAAAGCATTTCAACTCCGTGCCGGGCTTCATCGACGGTTTCTGGGCCAAGAACCCGACCCTTCTCATCTCGCTTTCGCAATGCTCCGAAGCCCTGTGCATCCTTCTCATTCCCTTCTGCCTTAAGAAATTCGGCATCAAGGGCGTAATGCTGATGTCCATGTTCGCCTGGGTTCTCCGCAACGGTTTCTTCGGCATAGGCAACACCAGCCCCTCCGGCGTAAGCTTCCTGATTCTGTCCTGCATAGTCTACGGCGTAGCCTTCGACTTCTTCAACGTTTCCGGCGGCCTCTACGTCGACTCGCAGACCGACCCGGCCCAGCGCTCCTCGGCCCAGGGCCTGTTCATGCTGATGACCAACGGTATCGGCGCCTCCATCGGAACATTCATCGCCGGCACGTTCGTTGTCAACAAGCTCGTCTACGACCCCGCCATCGAGAACGACCCGACCGCCCAGCTGGCCGGCTGGCATGAATCCTGGCTGATTTTCGCAGCCTATGCCCTGGTTGTCGCCATCCTCTTCGCTCTTATCTTCAAGGAGCCTAAAAAAGACCAGACCGGAGCCCGGGCAATCGACAAGGCCGAAGACGCTCCCGTCGACGCAATCTGATACTACCACAGCATGATACGCTTCTACGCACCCGATATCGCGACCGAGCCTGTTCTTCCCGAAGTGGAGAGCGGGCATGCCGTGCGCGTCCTGCGTCACCGCGAGGGCGACGCCGTCGAAGTCGTCGACGGGTGCGGAAACCTGTACTCCTGCACCATCGTCGCCGCCCATCCAAAACATACGTCCCTGCGCATCGACTCCGTCTGCCCGCTGCCGAAGGTCTGGACGCCCCGGATAACACTGGCCGTCGCCCCGACCAAGAACATCGACCGCATGGAATGGCTCGTCGAGAAGCTCACGGAAATAGGAGTGGACCGCATCGTGCCGCTGCGCTGCGAGCGCTCGGAGCGCCGCGAGCTCAAGCCCGAACGTCTTGAGAAAATCGCCGTATCTGCCATGAAGCAGAGCCTCAAGGCCCTGCTCCCCCGTATAGAACCCGTAACGCCGCTTAAGGACTATCTCCGCAGCGTCGACGAGCGCTGCCGGGCCATCGCCTGGTGCGACAGCGAGGATGACCGCCGGCTGTTCAGCCGCTTCTACCGTGCCCCGGACGACGTGGCCATCCTCATCGGCCCCGAGGGCGACTTCACCCCCGGCGAGGTCTCCCTGGCCAAGGACTGCGGCTTCACCGCCGTAAGCCTGGGCGACAACCGCCTGCGTACCGAGACCGCCGCCCTGGTGGCCGTCGATACCGTTCACATCATCAATCAGAGAGAATTATGAAACCACTGGAATATTTCGCATCGAAACCGGGCTTCTTCCTCATCGCAGGCCCCTGCGTGATCGAGAACGAGGAAATGGCCTTCACGACAGGCCGCAGAATCAAGGAAATCTGCTCGGCCCTGGACATACCTTTCGCCTTCAAGGGCAGCTACCGCAAGGCCAACCGCAGCCGCCTGGACTCCTTCCGCGGCATCGGCGATCTCGAAGCCCTGAAGATACTTTCCGGCGTGGGCGCCGAACTCGGCGTGCCCGTAGTGACGGACATCCACGAACCCGGTGAAGCCGTCATGGCCGCCGAGTTCGCCGATATTCTCCAGATTCCGGCCTTCCTCTGCCGGCAGACGGACCTGCTCATCGCCGCCGCACGCACAGGCAAGACAGTCAACATCAAGAAAGGTCAGTTCCTCTCGCCGGAGTCCATGCACTTCGCCGTCGACAAGGTACGCGAGTCCGGCAACGACCAGGTTACAGTCACCGAGCGCGGAAGCATCTTCGGCTACGGCGACCTGATAGTCGATTTCCGCGGCATCCCCGTGATGCAGCAGACCTGCCGCACGCCTGTAATCGTAGATTGCACCCACTCGCTCCAGCAGCCCAATACGGCGGCGGGGGTCACCGGCGGCCGTCCCGAACTCATCGAGACCATAGCCCGCGCGGCCGTGGCCACCGGAGCCGACGGTCTTTTCCTGG
>USGZ01000079.1 GCA_900554265.1 uncultured Porphyromonadaceae bacterium | reverse complement strand
CCAATGATTGAGCAGTTGAGCGAACCCATCGTCGGCAACGGATTTAAGTGGGAATCAATGTCACCGGCCATGCCCGTAGTGAGCAAGTTTTCGGCCGCCGAATGGCACAAAATCCACACCGAAACCTCCACCGACGAAGAATTCAGCGCATGGCTGCTTAAATACAAAAGCATCTGCACGCCCCTGCTGCTTCTACGCAGGGGCGTGCCTATAGCTTTTGTCTTTGTCGTGTACGACAACTACAAGCGTCGCAGCGTTATGATTCACGGCGGCACATGGCTGGCAGGCCACTCATATTCACTGACACTTTTCCGGGCCATGGCGGTCCTGGCGACGTACCTGATGAACAAAGGATTTCTGGTTCACAGCCAATGTAATAGTCGAAACACCGTTTCGGAACGCTTCCTACGCGGCTGCGGCTTCGTACCATACGCCCGCGAAGATGGCTACATCAAGTTCTACATCACCCAAACCACCATCGGGAAAAGCCGCCTATACCGCCATCAGATAGAACATTCCCGGCCGTCTCAGCCGAGGTAGACTATCAGACCTCCGATCAGGACGTAGGCTATGGCGTACGGCAAGGCCGAGCGCAGGAGTTTAGAGTCGCTGCCCTGCATCCCGCAGGCGGCGGTGGCGATGGCGATACTTTGCGGCGATATCATCTTGCCGCCGGTGGCGCCGGTAGTGTTCGCGGCCAGGAGCCAGTTCGATTCGCTGCCGGTGATTCCGAAGTAATTTGCGCTTCCGGTCATGCCCAGATTGCGGGCCACGCTGACCTGCAGCTTGGCGAAGAGGATATTGGACGACGTGTCGCTCCCTGTAACGAAGGTGCCGACCGCGCCGATAAGTGGCGCGAATAGCGGATAGAGTCCTCCGGCAAGCGCCACAAGCCCGGCCGCCATGGTGCTTATCATTCCGCTGTAGTTCATCACGGAAGCCATCGCTATCAGGCAAACGATTGTAGCGGCTGTATACCTCAGCGATACGATGGTCTTGCACAGCACCAGCATTATCCTCCTGATGCCGAGGCCCTGAATCAGGCCGCCGAGCACGCTGCCGGCCAGCAGCACGATTGCGGCGTTCGATATCCAGCCGAAGCTGAAAACCGTGCCGGTCACAGGAACCGCAAAGGACGACACCAGATGTGTCCTCAGAAAATTGTTCACAGGAGGAACAAGGCTGCCGGTGGCAAGTATCAGCACAAGAATGAGAATGTACACGCTCCAGGCCCGGAGCGCCTCAGTCCAGCCGATGCCTGAGGGCTTCCTGGAATTCTTCCTTATCCTGGCAGCAGCCACAAGAGCCACGATTGCAGCCAACGAGCCGACGATGGCCGGCGTTTCGGCGCCGAGGAAATACGCGCACAGAAACTGCACCACCCACGACACGCCGCCGACCCACACGGTAAGCAGGAGGTTCTTTTTCCACGGCTTGCGGTCCGTCAGGAACAGAATCGCCAGCGGAATGAGGAAAAACAGGGGCGCGAGCTGGATTACGGTGAACGCCGAGACCTCACGAATCATCTCGGCCGACGCATGACCGCCGGCCGACGCCTCGTTGCACAGCGTGATAATCGGGACGCCGACGGCGGCGAAGCCTGTCGCCACCGTATTGCCCAGCAGGGCGACCAGCGCCGAGAAGAAGGGCTTGAACCCCAGTCCTATGAGGATCGCCGCCGGAATAGCCACTGCCGTGCCGAAGCCGGCCATACCCTCCAGCAGGCCGCCGAATCCCCAGACCATTATAAGCACAAGTATGCCCTTGTCGTCAGTCAGGGAGACGAACTGACGCTTGATAAGCTCTATCTGCCTGGATTCCACGAGAATATTGTAGCTGAATATCGCCATCAGTATTATCAGGAATATGGGGAATACCGCTTTCAGCACTCCTTCGGCCATGCTCCAGCCGACGAGGCTGAAAATTGAATCGCCAGCATATTCCTGCGGCACCATTCCGGCCTCGGGCGCGGCAAAGAGCGCCAGCACGGCAGTGAGCGCGAGCGTCAGCAGCGCGCTCAGGTGGCCCGACAGCCTGAAACCGAGCATCAGGACGAACAGAGTCACTATAGGGGCCAACGCGACAATGTACTGCATATCATTCAGACAAAGAGGAGTGTCACGGAGTTTTAGCTCCCGACAAGCCTGCCCATGGCGATAACATGGGTGAGATTGAGGTTTTTGTCCATTATGATTATGTCGGCGTCCTTATGCTTGCATATGCTGCCCTTGCGGTCGTAGACGCCCATGATCAGCGCCGGGGTCTCCGAAGCCATGCGCACTGCGTCCTCAAGCGGTATTCCGGCCTCCTTCACGGCAGTACGGATCAGGCGGTCCATGGTCGCGCAACTTCCGGCTATGGCCGAGCCGTCCTTGAGCTTGCAGACCCCGTTCTCTATCATCACGCGCGGATCGTACGAAGTGCCGTCCGGCGACTCGGTGATTGCCAGGGCGTCCGTAATCAGGCAGGTACGCCCGTAGCCCTTGAACTTGTGTACCATCCTGAGAATGACCGGCGGGACATGGATACCGTCGGCGATTACCTCGACGTTGATGCCGTCGTTGAGGTACACGGACTCGACCGTACCCTCGTGCTTGTAGATACCGTCCTTATGGGAAGTTGTCATGGCATTGTAGAAATGCGTTGCCAGGGTATAGCCGCTGGCATACGCGTCGACAACCTCGTTGTATCCGGCCCGGGTATGTGCGATTCCGGCCACAATGCCCTTGCCTGTAATGAATCGGGCGAAGTCGTCGGCTCCAGGCAGTTCGGGCGCGGCGTCCCAGCGCCTGATGCAGGGAAAGTCCTCGACAATCGGGATATATTCCATCGGCGAGGGGATGCGGATGTTCCCGGCAATCTGTCCGCCGGCCATAGCGGGGTTGAAATAGGGACCCTCCAGGTGTAGCCCGAGCACGCCGCTACAGGGGTCTTCGACCAGTTCGGCGCATACCTTGGCGGCCTCGCGGATAGTCTCTTCGGTGGAAGAAGCCAGGGTGGGGAACATGGACGTCGTGCCGTGGCGGCGGTGGACGGCCACAGCAGTCTCGAAAGCCTCGCGGGTCGCTTCCATGAAGTCGCGCCCTCCCCCGCCGTGTACGTGCAGGTCTATTCCGCCGGGCAGAACATAGCCTCCGCCGGCGTTGATGCTTTCGTCCACGTTCTCCAGAACGCGGCTGTGGCTGTATATCTCGGCTATCCTGCCGTCCTCGGCCACTACCGAGCCGCCGTTGATCCAGCGGCCGCCCGGTATCAGAATCTTTCCGTTGTAAATCTGTGTTGTCATGGCTGTGGCAAATAAAAAACTGTCGGCGATGCGAAGCGGACCTCTAATATTAACGATGTAAGTATGACTAATTTTGCACCACCGACAGTTTCCTTTTGAGAAAATCTCTTATTCCATGTTCAGAGTCTTGGGTTTCAGTACCGAAAGCTGGAGAATCAGGGCCAGGCAGAGCGCACCGGCCATGCAGGCGAAGCCGAGGCCCATCATGCCCTTCTCGGCGAGCGAGCCCAGCACGTTGGTCGCCAGGGCGCCGATAAAGAGGCCCGACATGTTCATCAGGCCGTAGGCCGTGCCGCGGGAGCGGTCCGGTACGAACTGGCAGAGGATAGGCATGTTGTTGGCGTCGAAAAGGCCGTAGCCCAGACCGAAAAGAATGCCGGCGCCTATGGCCGCCGCAAAAGTCGTACCGAAGCCCATCAGTACCAGCGCCGGAATCATCAGCGTCAGACCGATGGCGCTGGTGTAGATACGTCCTTTTAGGTTGACGCGCGACCACCTGTCGGCCATCGGACCGCCTACCATCACGCCGACGAACGAAGCGAAGGCAATCGTGATAGTGGCAATCGGGCCGGCCACAGCCATCTCGACGCCCAGACTGTCGGCGAACAGCGTCGGCAGCCAGTTCTTGGTGGCCCAGCCCGGAACGGAGCTGGAGGCGAAGAAGAATATGATGGTCCAGAAAGCCACGTTGGTCATCAGCATTCCGAGCGAGGACTTTATGGCCCCGAAATTGTTCTTCAATACCGTGCCGAGCGACTCCTTGCGCTCCTCCTCCTTCTGAGCCTTCGTTTCCGAACGCTTCTCATAAAGGAACAGGACCAGGACAAGAGCGTAGGCGATGCCGATTATGCCGAACCAGTGGAAGGTCGACTGCCAGGAAAGATGCTTGGCCACGAAGGCTCCGAAGCCGCCTACGGCCTGACCCATGTAGAGACCGGTCATGTGGATGCCTATGGCGAGGCTGAGCTGCTTGCCGGTGAAATAGTCCGCGATCAGCGACAGAGCCGCCGGAATGTACAGCGCCTCCGACACGCCCATCAGCGCGCGGAGCCAGTAGACCTGGTCGTAGGTCGTGGCGTAGCCCATGAGCAACGTTACCGTCGACCAGACGCCGAGCGAGATCACAATCAGCCACTTGCGGTTGACGCGGTCCGCCACGATGCCCGACACCGGACTCATGAAGCCGTAGATCCACATGAAAGCGGCCATGACCTTGCCGAACATCACCTTGCTCTCCAGGTCGGATATGTCGAGAGCCATGGCGTCGCGCATCGTCGACAGCATCTGGCGGTCCATGTAGTTAAGCAGGGCCACTACCCACAGCAGGCCGACGACCAGCCACGGATACCATTTCTTAAGTCTTAGAGAATTCATTGCGTTAATGCTTTAATTGGTGATTATAAGGGAGTGCGCCGCGTCGTGTCGCAGCCGCGGACACACTCCCTCTCGTCTAAGAACCTAAACCAACCTTACTTTTGTAAACCTATACGGGAGGAATTCTGTTATAGCACTGCCGGTATGCAAGATACTGGCAATAGCACTCTCATAAGTTTCACTCAGCAGGTGTATCGATTCCTGTCGGAGAAAGTCCCGGACCGCCGCCGGCGGTGTAGCCGCGGCTTTCGCCCGTAGGCCATGGAGAAATCCAGAAGGAATAGAGGTCGCCGTCCTTGAGGTGGAATTTCAGTCTTACCGGCTGGCCGGCGAGTGCGGACAGGTCCTCATGATTCCTCCAGGTAATCATGGCCTTGGTGGAGTCCGTGCGCTTCAGCCCGGTGCAGTCGGCCTTGGTGTAGCCTTCGACCGGATTGCCGTTCACGTCGAGAACCTCCACGAGCAGCTGCGCCTTGCGGCCTTTGACATCGGCGTTGACAAACAGATACTTGCCGTCGAAGACGATGGGTTCGGTGGTGAGCGTGCCCCAGTCGGCAGCGGCGCGCATGGACACGAAGCCGTCGCGGCGAAGCTTCGCAAGGCCCGTGGAGGTATAGCTGTCCCACATGATATCGTTCAGGCGCCGTCCTGAGCTGTAGAAGTAGAGCGAGTCGCCTACAATCAGAGGCACGCCATTGACGGACTGCATGTTGCCCCAGTTCCATGCGCCTTCGCTCTCATTAACGTTCATGAACGGCTGATGCGTAGGGCGCGAGAAATGGAAACCGTCGCGGGAATATCCCAGCGAAAGCACATTGCGCTTCTGAATGCCCTCCTGTTCGCATACGCGGTTCTCAGGGCCGGCCCATGCCGAATAGAAACCAAGCATGATGCTCTCGTAGGGAATGGCATCGAAGTTGTAGATTCCGGGTTCTACCTCGGGGAATCTCTCATGACGCTATTCCTTGTCATCCGGAGTAAACCAGAAAACGATATTCTTGTCATCGGCGTCCGGCTTGGTGCGGTGAGCGAGACTGACAAGCATCTCGGGGTCCGAATTCTCGATATAATAACGCGAACGGCTCGAGATGGGAGTACCTGCACGCAGGCTCATCACCCATTTCTTCGTGAAAGGATTGTAGAAAGCTGTCGTACGGTCGCCCATGTCGCCACTCTGAGCCACACCGCGGCTCCAATGGATGCCGTCGGGGCTGTATTTCAGAATCATCTGCCAGCGGCGGTCGCCTTTGCGACGCTCGATATTGAAGAATTTGTAGCGCCTGGCCGGGTCGCTTTCTTCTCTGTCGAGCCATACCGTAGCAGCGTCGCGGTTGCAGGTGTCTACGATATTGGTTCCCGGCACTATGTCCTGATTGACTTTCCGCCAATGCTCGCCGTCGGCCGATTCGGCATAGCAGGTATAGAAAGTCTGCCGTTCCTCTTTGTGCATGCTTCCGGCGCCGGCAAGGTACCACATCTTGAATTTGCCGTCGCGGTCGTCGTACCATATGCCGTCGCTGAACGGAGCGGCGTATGGCGCGCCCTCTATGGTCTTTTCCCATTCTTCGGTAGGCTCCAGCACAGGATTACCCTGATAGAAATCCGGAGTATGGAATACCGGCGTAAGGTCGGTCTCGGCGATAAGGAAAGTGTCGACGAACAGTTGCCGTCCCGTATTGACCGGAATAACCGCAGGTTTGTCGGCAAGATAGGGAACCGGCATTTCCTTTCGTTCGGTAGGTATCTGCTGGCGCGGAGGCCAAACTTCGGGAAGCTGAATCCCGTTATGAAGGGTCTGAGCCCCCGCCGACGCAGCGGCGAGACTCAGGCCTATCATCATCATCAGTGTAGCTTTCATCAGTTCCAACCAGGATTGTTCTGAGTAATATACGGATTACCTTCGACCTCATCGACGGGAAGAGGCAGCCATTCATCGCGGCCTTCCTTGAAGCCGAGATATTCCGAAGCATTGTACTGCTTGAAGCAGGGATCGCTTTGTTCCAGTTCGCGGAAGCGCTGCACTACTTTACCCCAGCGGAGCAAATCATAGTAACGGTGACCTTCCTGAGTAAGCTCAAGAATACGCTCATGCTCTATGACATTCATATCGACGGACGATACGGCAGGCATATTCACGCTGGGGCGCTGACGTACGGCATTGACAGCCTGTACGGCAGAGAGACGGCCCGGGCGCGCGCCCTTTACCAGACATTCGGCATACATCAGCAGAACATCGGCATAGCGGATAGCCACGTAGTTCAGGCCCTGGGCACGCAGATTGCCGAACCACATGCCGTTGCCGGGATTCACGGAAGGAAGTGTCCAGTCGATATTCTTGCGGCATGCGGACTTGTAGCGGCCAGCGCTGGCATTCAGTATGGCGAAACCGGTAGTGACAGTTCCGTCCTCGTTGGTCTTGGAGTAATACTCATTGAAGCGCTTGCCATCCAGAACCAGGCAGACATCGCCGGGCTTGGCATTGATATGGGGAGTAGGATATTTCATAATGGGTCGCTCCTTTATCTTGATATTTAGGCGGCTCAGGCTTCTATAGCCTTAGCCAGCTTTACAATCCGGGAGGTTCCCAGGCGGGAGGCTCCCAGTTGAATGAATTTCTCTGCATCTTCCAGGCTGGAGATACC
>USGZ01000078.1 GCA_900554265.1 uncultured Porphyromonadaceae bacterium | reverse complement strand
CCGACGCCCCCGCCATACTCATCGACGCCGGCCCGGACCTGAGGCAGCAGCTCCTGGCGCAGCGTTCGCCCGAGCTCGGCGCCCTGCTGATTACCCATATACACTACGACCACGTGGGCGGCCTCGACGACCTGCGGCCCTACTGCGCCCGCTCGGGGCCCGAGGGCTTCCATGTCTACTGCCGGCCCGAGGTGGGGCGCCAGCTGCACCGCAGCCTGCCCTACGCCTTCGCATCCGAGGACCACTATCCAGGCGCTCCGGTATTCAACCTCCACGAAATCGCCGACGACGAACCCTTCGAGTTTATGCTCGGCCCCGGGCGCAAGGTCGAGGTGCTGCCGCTGCCGGTAATTCACGGCAAACTGCCCATCCTTGGCTACCGCATCGGCCCGCTGGCCTACATCACCGACTGTTCCCATATGCCCGCCGAGACCTTCGACAGGCTCCGCGGACTCGACACCCTGGTCATCAACGCCCTGCGGCTGAAGGAACATATGTCGCACTTCACCCTCGCCCAGGCCCTGGAGGTAATCGCGAAAGTCAAGCCTACCCGCGCCTTTCTGACCCATATGTGCCACGACATGCCCCGCACCTGTGAGCTCGACGGCAAACTGCCCCCGAACGTGGCCCTGGCAATCGACGGCCAGGTTGTCGAGATTTTTTCGTAACTTTAATATGACCGATTATCATAAGTAGTACCATCATCCATATAAGATGAAAGAACAAATGTCAGATATAGTAGGCCATAATATACGAGAAAAAATCAAGGAACTTGGCCAATTATGGAAAGACTCAGATAAGCGATTAAGAGTATCTTCAGAAGTTCTTAAGAAATGGGATAATTTGATTTCAGAATGGATTGAAGATAAAACGATGCCACTTATTATTAGAAAAGGCACTAATCGAGGACAAGAGCTTACCCATTCTACTGGAAGAATAATTATTATTTCAGATAATACATTTGCTTTATGGGTCTACAGAAACGTCTTAGATGGAAAAACATTCACGCTTCCAGAACTAAAAACAAAATTGGTAAGCAATGAAATACCAATGGTTTATGCATTATCGAAAGGAGATAAGCAAAAAGCAAAATATACCAAGACTTTAGGTAAAGACGCCCTATCAAATACATCTGAGAGATGGAAACTATGTCATATTAAACCTGTTGGAATTAATAGCCGAAAAAACATCTGTGGTTTGGATATAAATGATGTAATAGAATACTTCAAGCGCTACGCCAATCCAATGAACATGTTTGTATTACCCAAAGAAATCGGAGGCCTGGGAGAAATACAGGAATTCATAGACGAACAAAAGAATTGATAATTATCTCTTCGGTTTCAAAACCGCGGCTCTTTCATTAATAAAACGACATATCTTCTCTTATGGCTGTACTTTTATCTCCAAAGTGTTTTTCAACTTGTCCGATGAATAGTTACGCCTACTGCTGATGCGCTGTTGAATCAGGAGAATCCTTGTTAGCACCACTCCTGTTCTCCCGTTCTTCGGTCAATAAGTTTGGGACAGGAGAACAGGAGAAACAGGAGAAACAGGAGAAATAGAAGGCGACTAAAGTGTATTTTACTTAGAATTATTTGCAAAGATAAAACTTTTTACTAACTTTGCGCGTTATTCTAAGTAAATGGATATTGCGACTACATACCGATTGGCGGATTCCTATATCAACGCCCGACCGACTCCCGTCAGGGAATCGGTGATGTGGTCACGTCTACGCCAGGGGAAAAAAAGAAAGCAGCTGGAGCTGGTCCGCCGCGGAGTATATATGCCTGCGAATCTGGACAACAAATTCATTATAGGCTGTAATGCCGTGCAGGACGGTATTCTCGTTTATCATTCAGCCCTGGAATATTACCTGCTTCAGACTCAGGAGTTCAACGAACTATACATTCACTCACCTCAGGCTTTCCGCCAATTTGAATACCGCGGGGAGGCTTATTCTTATAGGAAACTCAAGTTCCTTGGTTGTATAGAAGAAATAATTGATGAATCCAGGTATGCCGTCAGGGTTACGTCTGTGTCACGAACTCTTGTCGACTGCATCTATAACATCAGCCTTGCCGGCGGCCTGGAAGAACTCCTGTACGCGCTGGCTGAATGTCCGACGGATAAGGTCAATGAGTCTGAAATACTGAATTGCCTGGAGTTGTATGGCAACAAGAGCCTTTGGCAGCGAGCCGGATTTCTCTTTTCCCGGTTTAACGGTAGGCTCCGGCTGTCGGACGATTTTTTTCTGAAGTGTAGGAAGGCTATGGGAAATAACCAGAGTTACCTGATAAATCCGTACTTTTGCAACAGTTTCAACAAAGACTGGAACCTATGCATTCCCGACAATCTGCAAGTCCAGATAAAAGGCCATGAAATTTGATTGCACCAAACAACAAATCCGGCACATAGCCTCCAAGAATTCCTACACGGCTACCAATGTCGAGAAGGTCATTCGCCTATGCCTTATCCTCGAGGACCTGAACAGACTCGATGACTTTGCCGGAAAGCTTCTCCTGAAGGGAGGAACGGCCATCAATCTGATAGCTTTCGAGAAACTTCCAAGACTAAGCGTAGACCTCGACCTGGATTTTGCACATAACCTGACTAAAGAAGCGACCGACGCCGAGCGAGACAGAATCAACAGAGCGCTTGCCGCCTATTCTGAAGAAATGGGCTACAGAATCAGCGACAGAAGTAGCGTTATTCTTGACTCAAAATCATTGATATATACAACTACGACCGGCTCCGTCGACAAAATAAAGCTCGACATAAATTACCACTCGCGGTGCCATGTCTACCCGGCGGTTTTCAGCGAAATACAAATGCCGTTCGGTGTGGAAGACAGAATTATCCGCGTTGCACACCTTAACCCCATCGAGCTCTTTGCCTGCAAGATAAAGGCTTTGTACGAGAGATGTAAACCCCGGGATATATTTGATGTTTATACTCTTGCGCAATCAGGACTTCTGTCGGAGGTGAATGAAAGAAATGCATTGCGGAAGTGCGTTGTTTTTTACTCCGTATTAGGAAATGCCGATAGGCAGGAATTACTCAACGCCGATTTGACTGCTATCCGCAATATGCCTTTTCAGGCTTTGAAAACACAGCTTCTCCCGATGCTTCACACAAAGTCAGGGCATTTCGATAAAGACCGACTGTTTGATGTCGCAGTAAACTACCTGAAATCCCTGATGTCACTTGAAGAATCTGAAAAAGATTTTCTAAATCGGTTCTTCCATGGCGAATTCTGCCCTGAACTCCTGTTTGATAAGGTAACGGCAACCCGACTACGCGAACACCCGGCAGTCGTACATACTTTACAAAAGCTGTCGTGTCAATAACTCTTGGACAAGGGTACAGGAGAAACGGGAGGTACCCAGCAGCTTCTTTCGCTGGCAATGCTCCTGTTCTCCCGTTCTCCTGTCAAAAAATTGGAAATAGGTAAACAGGAAAAACACATATGTACTGATTTTACATAGTCTTTTCATTTCTTCCGCTATCAAAGTTTTTCCAGAGATTTTTTCGTAACTTTGCAGATGGATACGGGGTTGCGGCCCTGAACCGATTTTCACATGGAAGCTTCAACCAATCATAATAACACCGTCAAGGGCATCGCCGTGCTTGGCGCCACCGGCTCGATAGGGAGCCAGGCCCTGGACATAATCCGCTCGCATCCGGAGCGTTACCGTGCGGTGGTGCTCGCCGCAGGGCGCCGCGTCGACGAGCTTGTGGCCCTCGCCCGCGAGTTCCGTCCCCGCCTGGCCGTGATTGCCGACGCCGGGCTGCTGCCTAAGCTGCGCGAAAGCCTCGCCGGAACGGGCGTGGAATGTGCCGCCGGGCCGGAGGCCCTGGCCGACTGCGTCGTGGCCGACGACATCGACATGGTCCTTACGGCCACCGTCGGCTACAGCGGTCTTGAGCCCACCGTCCGCGCCATCAAGGCCGGCAAGGACATCGCCCTGGCCAACAAGGAGACACTCGTCGTGGCCGGCGACCTCATCAACGCTCTGCTCAGCCAATCGGCCTCGAAAATCTATCCCGTCGATTCGGAGCACTCGGCAATCGCGCAGTGCCTCGCCGGAGAGAATCCGGCAAGCGTGCGGCGCCTGATAGTCACGGCCTCCGGCGGACCTTTCCGCACCTGGGAGAAAGCGCGCATCGAGAAGGCCAAGGCCTCCGACGCACTGCGTCATCCCAACTGGAGTATGGGTGCGAAAATCACCATCGACTCCGCCACGATGATGAACAAGGCCTTCGAGCTTATCGAGGCGCATCATCTTTTCCATATCGAGCCCGCGCGCGTGGAGGCCATTGTCCATCCGCAGAGCATCGTCCACAGCATGGTCGAGTTCGCCGACGGCGCCATAAAGGCCCAGCTCGGAGTGCCGGACATGCACCTGCCCATCGCCTACGCCATGGGCGAGCACACCCGTCTGCCGGGCAGCGCCGATTTCCTGGACCTGCTCAAGGCCGGCCAGCTGACCTTCGAGGCTCCGGACGCCGGACGCTTCCCCTGCTTCGCCCTGGCTCATCTGGCAATGGAGCGCCGCGGCAACACCGCCTGCATAATCAACGCCGCCAACGAAATCGCCGTGGCCGCCTATCTGCACGACCGCATCGGCTTCTACGACATCCCGGCGACCATAGAGCACGCCCTTGCCCGCACGCCCTTCGTGGCCATTCCCTCCTACGAGGACTACGTGGCCAGCAATGAAGCCGCCCGCGCCGTGGCTTCTGAATTCATTCAAGCTATCAACAAATAGACCCTACACCCTTGGACATTCTCGTAAAAGCACTTCAGCTAATACTGGCCCTGGTCATCCTGGTGACCGTCCATGAATTCGGCCACTACATCTTCGCGCGCATTTTCGGCGTGAAGGTCAACCGCTTCTATCTTTTCTTCAACCCGAAATTCTCGCTGCTGCGCTACAACCCCATGACCGGCGTGCTCGAGGTAATCGGCTGGAACAAAAAGGACGGCACTCCGCGCTCCTGGCTCTCGTTCCACGTCAACAAGCCCCGCAAGCCGCGTCCCGACGGCAAGCCCACCTGGCGCGACACCATCTACGGCCTGGGCTGGATACCCCTGGGCGGCTACTGCGACATCGCCGGCATGGTCGACGAGACAAAGGGCAAAGACGACCTCGCCGCCGAGCCGCAGGACTGGGAGCTGCGCTCGAAACCGGCATGGAAACGCCTGTGCGTGATGGTGGCCGGCGTGGTGTTCAACTTCCTGCTGGCCGTGGCCATATACATCGGTATCGCCTTCCACTGGGGCGACAAGGTCATACCCTTCCAGGCAATGACCGAGGGCATGGACTTCGCTCCCGAACTACAGGAAGCCGGTTTCCGCAACGGCGACATTCTGATGACCCTCGACGGAACGCCCATCGACGCGCACGACTACTCCGCCCTCTGGGACATGATGCAGCCAGGCTCGCGTATCGGCGTGCTCCGCGATGGCGACACCGTCACCATAGTGGTTCCGCCGACACTTATCCGCACCATCGCCACCAAGGGCAAGGACTATGAGCCGATGACCATGCGCATTCCTGCGATGGTGGCCCGCACGGTCAACGGCGAGGGCGCCGAAGAGGCCGGCCTGCAGCCAGGCGACAGGATTCTGAAAATCGACGGCGACACCGTGCCTACCCTCACCGAGTTCTTCCCGGCCCTGGACAGCCGAAAGGGCCGCAGCGCCGAGATGCTCGTGCTCCACGACGACGGCAGCAGCGACATCCGCAGCGTTGCCATCAACGACAATGGCAAAATCGGCATACAGCTGCTCTCGCCGGTCGATATCTTCGAGCTCAGCACCGTCAGCTACAGCTTCCTCGGCAGCATTCCCCGCGGCTGGGAGCTGGGCACGGACCGGCTCGTCACCTACGTGCAGAGCATGAAGCTCATCTTCACAAAGGAAGGCGCGCAGAGCCTCGGCGGCTTCGGAACCCTCGGCGACCTATTTCCCTCGACGTGGAACTGGTATTCCTTCTGGCAGATTACGGCTTTCCTGTCCGTGATTCTGGCCTTCATGAACATCATTCCCATCCCCGGCCTCGACGGCGGATATACGCTTTTCCTGCTCGTCGAGATGATTTCCGGCCGCAAGCCCTCCGACCGCTTCCTTGAAATCGTAAACACCATCGGCTTCGCATTCCTGCTCGTGCTGCTCATATATGCCAACGGCAACGACATTTACCGACTTCTCATAAAATGAAAACCGGCATGATAGAGAAAAACTCCGCAGGCCTCCCTGTACTTAGGCTGCGCCGCGGCAAGGAAGAATCCCTCGACCGCTTCCATCCCTGGGTATTTTCCGGCGCCCTGGTCCATATGCCCCAGGGGGGCGACGGCATCGAGGAGGGCGACTTGGTTAGCATCGTCGCCGCCGACGGCCGTACCGTCGGCACGGGCCATTTCCAGATCGGCAGCATCGCGGTGCGCATGCTTTCGTTCGACCCTGAGGAAAAAATCGACGAGGCCTTCTTCGCCTCTCGTATCGCCGACGCCTATCGCATGCGGCAGGCCCTCGGTCTGCCCTCGGAGAATACGACGGCTTTCCGCCTGGTCCACGGCGAGGGCGATTTCCTGCCCGGCCTCGTGGTCGACGTCTACGGCCATACCGCCGTCGTCCAGGCCCATTCGCCGGGCATGCACTTCGTGCGCGACAGCATCGCCCGCGCCCTGACCGCCCTCCCCGGCGCCGGCATACGCAACGTCTATTATAAATCCGAGACTACCCTCCCCTACAAGGCCCACCTCGACCCGCAGAACGACTACATCCTCGGCGCCTACGACGGCGACACGGCCCTCGAGAACGGCCTGACCTTCCACGTCGACTGGCTGCGTGGCCAGAAGACGGGATTCTTCGTCGACCAGCGCGACAACCGCGCGCTCCTGCGCCGCTACAGCCGCGGCCGGCGCGTGCTCAATACCTTCTGCTATACCGGAGGCTTCTCGGTCTATGCTCTCGACGGAGGCGCCACTGAGGTTGTCAGCGTCGATTCGTCGGCCAAGGCCATCTCGCTGACGGACGCAAACGTAGATCTGAATTTTCCCGGCTGTTCGGTCCACAAAAGCCATGCCGTCGACGCGTTCAAGTTCCTGGACGAGATGCCCGACGGCGCCTACGACCTCATCGTCCTCGATCCGCCGGCCTTCGCCAAGCACCGTAGCGCCCTGCGCAACGCCCTTCAGGGCTACCGACGCCTCAATGCCCGCGCGCTGAGCAAGATTGCACCCGGCGGCATACTATTCACCTTCTCATGTTCGCAGGCCGTGACCCGTGAGCAGTTCCGCCTGGCCGTGTTCAGCGCCG
>USGZ01000077.1 GCA_900554265.1 uncultured Porphyromonadaceae bacterium | reverse complement strand
GGCTGTAGTAGGCGCTGACGGAGAGTGAGTTCGGGCGCTTGCCGCCGAACCACGGATCAAGGAACGACACCGAATACATCTGATAGTAGCGCGCATTGGTCTGAGCGCTGATTGTGAATGTCTGCCCCTCACCCTGCGGGATGAACCCCTTGAATGAGCTGGGGTTAAACAGATTCTTCATCGAGAAGTTGGTGAACTTCAGCGCCACCTTACCGATAATACCGGTCTGCCCCCAGCCGAGCGAGAACTCAATCTGGTCGTTCGCCTTCGAGGTGAGGTTATAAACAATATCAACCGTACCGTTCTCCTCGTTGGGTTCCGGCTGCAGGTCCATCTTCTCGGGGTCGAAGTGGCCCGTCTGGGCGATTTCACGGGCCGAGCGCATCAGGTTGGTCTTGTTGAAGAGCTCGCCGGGACGAACGCGCAGCTCGCGGCGGATTACCTTCTCGTAGAGGCGGTCGTTGCCGTTGATGACGATGTTGTTGATTCGTGCCTGCGGACCTTCCATCATGCGCATCTCCAGGGAGATGGAGTCGCCTTCGACTTCTTTCTCTATCGGGATGAGCTGATAGAAGAGGTAACCCTTGTCCATGTAGAGGTTGCTCACGGCGTCGTCGTCCTCGTTCAGGCGCTTGCGCATGTGCTTCTGGTTGTAGACGTCGCCGGGCCTCATCTCCAGGTAGTCGTCAAGTACCTCGTTGGGATAGATTGTGTTGCCTACCCAGGTGATTTCGCGGATATGGTACTGCGGACCTTCCTCGAGGTCGATGTAGACGTCGACGTGGTTCTCGTCGTAGGGAACTACGCTGTCGCTGATTATACGGGCGTCGCGGTAGCCGTGCTCGTTGTAGAGTTCGAGGATGCGGTTGAGGTCGTCCTGGTAGTCGGATTCGACGAATTTCTTCTGGCGGAAGAGGTTCAGCAGGTTGCCGCTCTCGTTGGTCTTCTTGATGGTGCGCTTGAGCTTGCGGTCGCTCATCACCTCGTTGCCGTTGATGTAGATTTTGTGTACCTTGACCTTGGAGTGCTTGTCAATCACTATGTTGACGTTCATCTCGTTCTGGTTCGAGAGGTCCTCCTGGAGGTCGATGCGCACGGTGGCGTTGCCGAAGCCCTTGTCCTTGTAATATTTCTGGATGATGCTTGTGGCACGGTTTACGATGTTCTGGGTAATCTGGTTGCCTTTCATCAGCTGCAGACGTTCCTGGAGGTCCTTGATTTCGCCTTTCTTGGCGCCGACGTAGTTCACCGAAGCGATTCGCGGCTGGGTGCGCAACACTATCTTGAGCCACGCACGGTCGCCGACGACTTTGGCCAGCTCGATGCGCGCCTGGGCGAACAGTGTCTGGCGCATCAGGCGGCGTACGGCGTTGGTGATGTCGTCGCCCGGAATGGTAAGCCGGTCGCCTACGCGTATGCCCGCATATCCTAAAATCAGTCCGTCGTCGTAGTTGGGCGCTCCTTCTATCTCGATGCCGGCAATCTCGTAGGTATGCGGCATGGCCGTGTACAGCACTGTCGGGTTATAGATGGTGTCGTTGTCCGCAGTCTGCGCCGTGGCTCCGAGGGCCCCGGTCAGTCCGAGCAGCAACAGAAGGAACTTTAATATCTTGATTCGCATAGCGTGATGATTTTACTTGGGATGAGAAGGAGAGTGTGTTCAGGAGAGGGGTCGGCTGGCGGATTCGACCTGTTCGCCGGTCTTGCCGAAGCGCCGCTGCCGCCGCTGGTATTCGGCGATATGGCTGCGGAACATCCCGGCGCTGTAGGCCGGCCAGTATTCGGGGGTGAAAATAAGTTCGGAGTATGCGGCCTGGTAGAGCAGGAAGTTGCTCAGGCGCATGTCGCCGCCGGTGCGGATCAGCAGGTCCGGGTCCGGCATGCCGGCGGTCGTCAGGGCGCCGGCAACGGTGCTTTCGTCGAATTCGTCGAGGGCGAGTTCGCCGGCGGCGTGGCGGCGCGCCAGCTCGCGGGCGGCGCGTACTATTTCCCAGCGCGAGGAGTAGCTCAGCGCCAGCACCAGCGTCAGACCGGTGCAGCCGCCGGTATCCTCCATGCACTTGCGCAGGCGGTCGGCGGCTTCGCGCGGCATGCGGTCCAGGTCGCCGATGCTGGTCAGGCGCACGTTGTTCCTTATCAGGTCGGGGGTCTCGCGTTCTATGGCCGTGACTATGAGATGCATCAGGGCGTCGACTTCATCTTTAGGCCGGTTCCAGTTCTCGGTGGAGAATGTGTATAGGGTCAGGTAGCCGATTCCGAGGCGCGAGGCCTCCTCGGTGATGCGGCGCACGGTCTTTACGCCCTCGACATGGCCCGCCGAGCGCTCCAGGCCGCGGGCCTGGGCCCAGCGTCCGTTGCCGTCCATGATGATGGCAACGTGCGCCGGCAGTCGGGCCGGGTCGATTTCCACGGGGGGTATATTCTGATTGTCAGTCGACATAATGACAGGTTTCGCAGCGTTTTCCGAACTCGTAGCTGATGCCGACGGTGATTCGCGAGTACCAGTCGGTGCTTTTGTAGAATTCGGTTTTTATATGGTTGAGGTCGTTGAGGTCCGGACCGTCGATTTTGTCGCCGAAGGCCTTGGTCATGGTGAATTCGACGCCGAGGTTCAGGCGCTCCTTGAGCTTGTATTTGAAGCCTATGCCCATCGGCAGGGTCGGTACTACGGAGGTGGTGCCGCCGGAGGAGGACATGGCCATGCCGGCGCCCAGGGTCAGGTAGGGCGTCCAGCGGCGCAGTCGCTTGTAGGTCTCGCCTATGCCGTAGGCGAAGAAGTTGAACTCGGCGCGCGCCTCCAGATTGTAGACCGTAGAGGTGAAGTCGTAGACGGCATTGTCCGGCAGGACATTGGGCACGTCGGCGCTGCTGCCGGAAAGCCCCAGCACTGAGAACATGCCGCGTATGGCCCAGCGCGTGTCCGGGATATAGCGGAAGGAAAGCTCGCCGTCGAAGCCGGGATGCTTGAAGATGTTCGAACCGTTGGCGTCGCCCAGGTAGCCGCTCATGCCCAGCTCGACGCCGAAGTCGAACTTGTACGGCGCCGTCGGTGCCGTGGCCTGCGCGTGGCTCTCCGTGCCTGCCGCGATGGCAAGCGCGAGGGTCAGGGCTGCAAATAGTCTTCGTAACATCTTTTATCGGAGAGGGCTGCCGGCGGGGGACTTTCGCTAGGGGGTTAGTAAAGCGGTTTGTAAGTCAGGCGGCTGAAAGTGGCGCGCCAGATTGTGTTGCTGGTGGTGCCTGCGGCGTTGCGGGCGCCGAAAACGTAGATGAACGGACACTCCCACTCTTCTATCGGCCTGACGACGCGGCTCTGCGGAATCTCGCCGCCGACTATCGCCGTGCCGGGAAGGCGCAGGTGCAGGTCGACGGGCGACCATACTTCGCTCTCCTCAGGCTTGTCGGAGAGCATCATGGAGGCCACGACGGTCTGGGCATCATAGCAGGCCGGTATCTCTTGGGGGAACTGCATCAGTTCCGGGGCCTTGACCCAGGTGATGCCGTAGTCGCGGGACATGTAGACCGTGCGCTGCAGGGCGCCGTCCTTGTCGAGTCCGCCGAAGGCTATCAGCGTCGGGTAGGTGGTGGTGATGAACTGATTGTTGGTGCGGAAGGAAACGAAGTTCACGATCTGCATCCGGCGTCCGGCCCAGGGAAGGGGATTTGCGGAGATGCAGGCCCAGCTGGTGCCGTCGTAGGCCCAGCAGGATGAGGCGACGGTGCCGTCGGAGGTCTTGCCGCCTACTATAACCATCTGCGGCCCTGTGGCCATGGAGGTTGTGTATGTCGTGGGGTTGGATGTCTCGGTCACGGGCATGCCGGCGGGAACGGGGCGCGCGCTGTTGTCGCTGATGTCGACAAGGCTCCAGCTGCCGTCCGCATTGCGGCGGTTGGCGGCGATTTTTCCGTTCAGGGCGCCGTAGATATGGGTTAGGCGGACGCCGGGACGAATGTTCCACGTGGAACCATTGTCCGCGCTCGAGTAGAGGGCGTGGCTGTTGGCGTCGCCGCCGTCGTCGGCAAGGATGAAGAGCTCGGTGCCGGCGGCTGTGAACGAGCCTGTTATGGCGCCGGAGGGAAGGGCCGCACGGGCAATCTTCCAGTTGTCCGAAGCGATGTCGGCCGTAGAGGCGATGGAGAATTCGGAGCCGGCGCGCGTAAGGACGTAGACGGCGTCGCTGCCGGCGGTGGTATGCTGTTCGGTCGGTGCGGTGAAGGCGCTCGGCAGGACGCGGCGGGCGGCGCGGTCCCAGACAAGGGAGTCACTCTTCTGCGTGTGGACATTGACGGTGATGGTGTAGTCCATGGTGTAGAGGCCGTCGAGCGACGTGACTTTCAGGGCAACCGGTCGGCGGAAGTCTATGCTGTCCGTCGCGGAGGCCATGTAGTCGTAGACGGTGTCGGTGCCGTTTTCCCGCGTCACGGTAAGCTCAATCTTGCTGGCGGACTCGTAGAGCACGATGGAGGGCACGAGCTTGTCGACCTGCGTACCGTAGGGCAGCGAGTCGGCATTGAATATGGTCTGGCGTACGAGGTCTATGGAGAAGAATACCGAGTCGAGGTTCGCGAGTACGGAATCGTTGCGCTGGAGCTTGAAGTTGTAGACTGCCACGCCCATGGCCGTAGCTTCGCCCGTATCGGAATCGTCGCTGTTGCACGATCCCAGGACGCCGGCGCATGTGAGGGCCGCTATTATGATAGCACTGAGTTTCTTCATTGGGGTTTGCTATGTTTCAAGCAACAAAATTATAACTTTTCGCGCAAACAATCGCCCTCCCGGGGTATGTTTCAACGTATTTTGCCAATGACTTATATTTTTTTAACGTCCCCGCCTCCGGTGCCGTAATTTTTGCAAACGGGCGGGTTCTGAGCGTCCTCAGAACTGGAAGTAGATGAACGGGGCGACGGACTCGCCGCGCAGTTCGAGCACCAGCTGCACCACGACGATGAATATCAGCAGCTTGACAATCCACGGACTGCGCACGAACCATGCCGCGGCCCGGTCCCAGAAGCCGGTCGGCAGGCAGTGGGCCACGACGATTATGGCCATCAGAATCAGCCACACCATCCTTGCGGAGGCGAAAGCGGCGATTCTGACCCAGGAATAGTCGCCGGCCACGGAGCGGAGCACCGTCCAGGAATCCTCCCATGAGTCGGCGCGGAAGAACACCCACAGCGCCGCTACGAAGCTCATGGTCAGCAGCCAGGACAGCGCCTTGACGCCGCGGGAGTCGCCGGCTTTGCCCAGCCAGGGTTTCGATGCCTTGTGAAGAGCCAGCCCGGCGCCGTGCATGCCGCCCCAGAACACGAATTTCCAGGCCGCGCCGTGCCAGAGGCCGCCGATGAGCATCGTCGCGAAGTTGTTCAGGTAGGTGCGCGCGGTGCCTTTGCGGTTGCCGCCCAGGGGGATGTAGACGTAGTCGCGCAGCCAGCTGCTCAGCGAGATGTGCCAGCGGCGCCAGAAGTCAGTGAGGTTCCGGCTCTTGTAGGGGAAATTGAAGTTCTTCGCCAGTTTGAAGCCCATGATCAGGGCTATGCCTATGGCCATGTCCGAATATCCGGAGAAATCGCAGTAAATCTGCATGGTATAGCCGATTATGCCCATCAGATTCTCGAAGCCGCTGTAGCCGCCGGGAGTCTGGAAAATCAGGTCGTTGTACTGGGCGATGTAGTCGGCTATTATGGCTTTCTTTACCACGCCGAGAATCACAAGCCAGAAGCCCATGTAGACCTCGTTGCGCGTGGCGGTGTGGTTGAGGCGTATCTGCGGCAGGAAGTAGTCGGCGCGGACTATGGGGCCGGCCACCAGCGCCGGGAAGAACGACAGGAAGAAGGCGTACTCGAGCCAGGTCTCCGTGGGCTTGACGCGGCCCTTGTAGACGTCGACTATATAGCTGACGCTCTGGAAGGTATAGAAGGAGATCCCTACGGGGAGGATTATGTCCAGCGGCTGGAAGTTGCTGCCTACGGTTGCGTTGATGTTCCAGAGGAAGAAGTTGGCGTACTTGAAGTAGGCCAGGATGCCCAGGGAGCAGCACAGCGAGAAAATCAGCCCGGCCTTGCGCCCGACCTTGCCCGCCGAGGGGCTGGCGATGAGCCTGGATATCGTCCAGTCAATCCACGAGGTCGCTATCAGCAGGACGACGAACACGCCCGAGCACTTGTAGTAGAAATAGAAGCTGAACAGGACGGTGAAGACCACCATTTGCCACATGCGCTTTTTCACCAGCGAGTACAGTGGCAGAAAAATCAGGAACAGGGCCCAGAACAGACCGCTGGAGAACAGCATCGGAGCCTCCGGATTGTACTTCAGGAGCTCGCCTATGTTTCCGAGAATGTCGTTCAGCAGGGCGCTCATCTCTCGTTGGGCTGGTGGACGAAGACGCGACGCGGGCGTCCCGTGGTGCGGTCAGGGTAGTCCATGCGGATGGGGTGCAGGGCATGGGCGGGCATCCACCGCGCCACGCTGTCCATCCACAGCGCCGCGGAGCTGCGCGTGGGGTGGGCGCCGTCGGCGCTGCGCTGGAAGCTCATGCCGTCGCTGAGGAAGAACTGCCCGGTGCGGGTGTTTTCCTCGATGAGCTCGTTGATGCCCGTGTCGGGCTTCCAGTTCGGGGGACCTATCCACAAGAAGGGTATGTCGCCGATGGCGTCGACGATGTTGCGAACATAGCCGCGGCGTTTTGTCTTTATGTCGCTCACGAAAAGCTCGTTGGCGCCGAGGCAGACGAATACGAAGGTGGGGTGTATCTGCTCTATGTAGTGTCGGAGCCTGTCGCTGCGGCCCCATACTTCGGAGGTAGAGCTGTACCAGATTACGTTGTAGAGCGTATGGCCGTTTTTCTCTGCGTAGGCAGCCAGCCGCGGGCCGAGGCCCTCGAGCATCGAGTCGCCGATGAAGAGGATTGTCTGCGCGGCCGTGTCGCAGGGCACTGGGAAGAGCGGCGCCGGAGCGACCGCGGTGTCGGCGAACAGGCTGTCGGGCAGGAGCTCGTCGCCTGGTTCGCGCGAGGCGGTGAGGGTGCTGTAGATTTCCGAGGATTTCAGCTGGTGTCCGCCGATTTCAGGCAGTCCTATGGCGGAGGCTGCCGCGAAGACCGCGAAAGCGAGGGCGAGCAGGAGCCAGAGACTGAAATGGTGTTTCGTCATGGAGCCGGACGGATGTTAATTGGTCACAAGCATGTAATCCACGCGGCCGCGGCCTACGTGGTAGACTTTCAGGCCGTAGCCCTTGTCGGCGGCGATTCCGCTCAGCGGATGGCCGCCGAGGGAGAAAACGTCGTAGGTGCTGTGGCATACCGGACATTCGGCCACCATCTTCTCGGTGTCGATGCCAATGAGGACGCTGCGGGAGCGTTCCACGGGACAGGCCAGGTCGTAGGCC
>USGZ01000076.1 GCA_900554265.1 uncultured Porphyromonadaceae bacterium | reverse complement strand
CGAAGAAATCTCTGCGTACCATCATCTCGCGCGTCATCAAGCACTGCGGTATTCCCCGTTCCGCTCAGTTCCTTGACGACATCAAGAACCTCGGTTACTACATGGCCTTCAAGGGCGGTCTGTCGTTCAACCTCGGCGACGTCCTCATTCCGGCCGAAAAAGAGCAGTATGTGCGCGAAGGCTACGAGCAGGTTCAGGAAGTCCTCAACAACTACTCGATGGGCTTCATCACCAACAACGAACGCTACAACCAGATCATCGACATCTGGACACACGTCAACTCCCGTCTGGCCGACACCCTCATGAAGCAGATCTCGGCCGACAAGCAGGGCTTCAACCCTGTATATATGATGCTCGACTCCGGTGCCCGTGGTTCTAAAGACCAGATCCGTCAGCTCTCCGGTATGCGTGGTCTTATGGCCAAGCCTCAGAAGAGCGGTGCCGAAGGCGGTCAGATTATCGAAAACCCGATTCTTGCCAACTTCAAGGAAGGTCTTTCGGTGCTCGAATACTTCATCTCAACCCACGGTGCCCGTAAGGGTCTTGCCGACACCGCGCTCAAGACAGCCGACGCCGGTTATCTTACCCGTCGTCTTGTCGACGTGGCCCACGACGTCATCATCAACGAGGAAGACTGCGGAACTCTCCGCGGCCTCGTCTGCACCGAGATCAAGAACAACGATGAAGTTGTCGCTTCACTCGGCGAACGCATCCTCGGCCGTGTGTCAGTTCATGACATCGTCGATCCCACCAACGGCGAAGTCATCGTCGCCGCAGGCGAAGAGATCAACGACGCAGCCGCCGACCGCATCAATGAGTCGCCGATCGAATCTGTCGAGATCCGTTCGGTCCTCACCTGCGAGTCAAAGAAAGGTGTCTGCGCCAAGTGCTACGGACGCAACCTTGCCACCCACCGCATGGTGCAGATGGGCGAAGCTGTCGGCGTGATCGCCGCACAGTCCATCGGCGAGCCCGGTACTCAGCTGACCCTCCGTACATTCCACGTCGGTGGTGTCGCCTCCAATATCGCAGCCGTCAACTCGCTCACCTCGCGCTATGACGGTATCCTTGAAATCGACGAACTCCGTACCGTGCAGACCGACGAAGTTGACGCCAAGGGACGCAATGTCGATGTGGTCATCGGCCGACTCGCAGAAATGCGTATCATCGATCCGACCACCAAGATGATGCTCACCAACGCCAACATCCCCTACGGTGCCAAGCTCTTCTTCGACAACGGAGCCCGTGTCAAGAAAGGCGATGTGATCTGCGAATGGGACCCCTTCAACGCTGTCATCGTCAGCGAAGCCGGCGGTAAGGTTCAGTATGTCAATCTCGTTGAAAACGTCACCTACCGTGTCGACTCCGACGAGCAGACCGGTCTCCGCGAAAAGATCATCATCGAGTCCAAGGAACGCGGCAAGGTGCCTGAAGCCAACATCGTCGATGCCAATGGTCAGATACTCCGCACCTACGCACTCCCTGTGGGCGCCCACCTCATGGTCGACGAGAACGCCGAACTCAAACCCGGCGAAATCTTCGTCAAGATTCCGCGTGCCGCCGGTTCTGCCGGTGACATCACCGGTGGTCTTCCCCGTGTGACCGAGCTCTTCGAGGCCCGCAACCCCTCGAACCCCGCAGTGGTTTCCGAGGTCGACGGCCAGGTGAAGTTCGGCAAGGTAAAGCGCGGCAACCGCGAGATTACCGTCGTGCCCAAGTTCGGCGAACCCAAGAAGTACCTCGTGCCCCTGTCGAAGCAGATTCTGGTCCAGGAGAACGACGTTGTCCGCGCAGGCACCGCCCTGTCCGACGGCGCCATCACTCCCGCCGATATCCTCAACATCATGGGCCCGACCGCCGTCCAGGAGTACATCGTCAACGAAGTCCAGGACGTGTACCGCATGCAGGGCGTGAAGATCAACGACAAGCACTTCGAGGTAATCGTACGCCAGATGATGCGCAAAGTACGCATCGTCGACGCCGGCGATACCAACTTCCTCGAGGAGCAGATTGTCGACCGCCGCGACTTCTACGAGGAGAACGACCGCATCTGGGACAAGAAGGTTGTCGTCGACGCCGGCGACTCCGAGAACTTCCAGGAAGGCCAGATCGTAACCGCCTCCAAGCTGCGCGACGAGAACTCCCTGCTCAAGCAGCGCGACCTGCATCTGGTCGTTGTCCGCGACGCTCAGCCCGCAACCTCCGAGCAGATTCTCCAGGGTATCACCCGCGCCGCCCTGCAGACCTCGAGCTTCATCTCCGCGGCTTCCTTCCAGGAAACCACCAAGGTGCTCAACGAGGCCGCAATCATGGGCAAGAGCGACTACCTCGAGGGCATGAAGGAGAACGTTATCTGCGGTCACCTCATCCCGGCCGGTACCGGTCTGCGCGAATACGAGAACCTCGTTGTCGGCGGTAACGACGACGAACTCGAAGCCGAGTTCAACGCCGCTCCGGCCGTCGAGGACGTAGAACACGTCGAAGTCGTCAACGACTGACGCAATCCATAACTAATCAAGCCCCGGGCCCCCGCACATACGCGGCCAGCCCGGGGCTTTCTATTTCCCGCCTGTCGCCCCTTCTGATTAGTCCGATTAGCCTGATTCCTCGCGCCGGAAAAAGCTCCTGATGCCTAAAATCTAAAACCTGATACCTGATTTTTTTGACAAATGAAAAAATTTCCTTACTTTTGTGGAAATTTGGAATAGACTATGGCAAAGGACCTGGTAGAGCAACTGAACAGAATCGGACACAAGGCCGAGCTCCTGACCACGCGCTATACCGGACTGAAGCAGGAGAACAAGCGACTGCGCGAGACCCTTGCCGACCGCGATGCCGAAGTGCTCGCCCTGAAGGCGCAATTGCAGAAAGAACGCCTTGAAGTGGAGCACCTGCGCGTTTCCTCGGCGATAGCCCCGTCCTCGCAGACCCTGTCCGAAACCCGAGCCTTCATTTCAGATTTGGTGCGGGAAATCGACTCTTGTGTCGACGACCTGATCAGAGATGTCTGACAGTCTTTTCGATGAACGCAGAACACGAACATAGGATAACGATAAAAATTGCCGATATAGAGCCTTTCAAGCTGCCTGTGGCCGAGAGCGAAGAGTCGTTCTACCGCATGGTGGTTGAAAAGATCAACGAAAACGTGGACCGGTTGCGCTACGGCGCCAATCCGGACTCCGATGGAGTTGCGCTGGCAAAGGTAGCCCTCTACTACGCCACCATGCACTATAAACGCACACGCCTTATAAACACCCAGTCCGGCCAACTCGCCAGGTTCGAAGAGCTCCTGGATAAGTTGCTGGAAAGTATAGACTGACATAACGCATTCTCTCTGAGCAGCTTTCGCCGACCGTAGTCCGAATATTACGGCACCTGACCTTTTTGTTTCATTCAGCCGTAAACATATCAATGGATACAGGTACTTACATCATTATCGGCATAGCAATCGCCGTCGTCGCAGCGGCCCTCGGATGGGTAGCGGCCTCGATGATGTCGCGACGCAATGCCAAATCGCAGGCGAACGGCATCCTCGCCGACGCCCGCCGCGAAGCAGAGAACCTTAAGAACGACAAGATTCTCGAAGGCCGCGAGGAAGCCCTGCGCATAACCGCCGAGAGCGAGAAGCAGGCACAGCAGCGCCAGAGCAAGATTCAGAGCGCCGAGGCAAAACTAAAGCAACGCGAACTCCAGCTCAACCAGCAGCAGGGCGAGAACCAGCGCGCCCGCAATGAACTCGAAGGCATGCGCCAGACCGTCGAGGCCCAGCAGAATGCCGTCGCCGCACGTCAGACGCAGGTAGAGGAGATGCACCAGAAGGCACAGTCGCTGCTGGAACACATCTCGGGCCTGAGCTCCGCCGAGGCTAAGGAAAAGCTTATCGAAAGCCTCAAGGACGAGGCCAAGACAGCGGCCGCAAGCTACATCAACGACATAATGGACGATGCGAAGATGACCGCCAACAAGGAGGCCAAGCGCATCGTCGTGCAGAGCATTCAGCGCGTGGCCACCGAAACGGCCATCGAGAATTCCGTAACCGTGTTCCATATCGACTCGGACGAAATCAAGGGCCGCATCATCGGCCGCGAGGGCCGCAACATCCGCGCCCTGGAAGCCGCCACGGGCATAGAGATTATCGTCGACGATACCCCCGAGGCTATCGTCCTGAGCGGCTTCGACCCCGTCCGCCGCGAAATAGCGCGCCTGGCTCTGCATCAGCTCGTTGCCGACGGCCGCATCCATCCGGCACGCATCGAGGAAGTAGTGGCGAAGGTACGCAAGCAGATCGAGCAGGAGATTATAGAGACAGGCCAGCGCACCGCGATCGACCTGGGCATCCACGGCCTCCATCCGGAGCTTATCCGAATGATAGGCAAGATGAAATACCGCTCCAGCTACGGCCAGAACCTGCTGCAGCACTCCCGCGAGACCGCCAACCTCTGCGCCGTAATGGCCTCCGAACTCGGCCTCAACCCGAAGAAGGCCCGCCGCGCCGGACTTCTGCACGATATCGGCAAGGTGCCCGACGAGGAACCCGAGCTGCCGCACGCACTCCTGGGTATGAAGCTGGCCGAAAAGTACAAGGAAAAGCCCGAAATCTGCAACGCCATCGGCGCCCACCACGACGAAGTCGAGCAGACCAGCCTGCTGGCGCCCATCGTCCAGGTATGCGACGCCATCTCCGGCGCCCGTCCCGGCGCGCGCCGCGAAATCGTAGAGGCCTATATCAAGCGCCTCAACGACCTCGAGCAGCTTGCCCTGAGCTATCCCGGAGTTGTCAAGACCTATGCCATCCAGGCCGGCCGCGAACTGCGCGTGATAGTCGGCGCCGACAAGATCGACGATACCGAGACCGAAAAGCTCTCGGCCGAAATCGCACGCCGCATCCAGGACGAGATGACATATCCGGGCCAGGTCAAGATTACCGTAATCCGCGAAACCCGTTCGGTAAGTTTCGCCAAGTAAGCCATGGCAGACCCGGACAAGGACGCCTGCATCGACTGCGGCGGCTGTACTTCCGGATGCTCCGGAAGCTGCGGCTGCGGCGACTGCAGCCGCGCCAAACTGCACAGTTTCAACTACCTGGCCGACATTCCGGGCGGATTTGCGGACAGCGAGTTCGTTGAAGTGCAGTTCAAGAACACCCGCAAGGGCTATTACCGCAACAGCACCCGTCTGCCGCTCGAAATCGGCGACATGGTTGCCGTCGAGGCCTCGCCGGGCCACGACATAGGCATGGTGACCCTCACCGGCGAGCTCGTCGAGCTCCGGATGCGCAAGGCCCTGCGCGGCAAGGACAAGGACACGGAAATCAAGCGTGTGTTCCGCAAGGCCAAACCGGCCGACCTGGAGAAATTCGAGGAAGCCAAGGCCCGCGAGGAGGACACCATGATCCGTTCGCGAAAGATAGCCGAAAGCCTCGGCCTGAACATGAAAATCGGCGATGTCGAGTATCAGGGCGACGGCAACAAGGCAATCTTCTACTATATCTCGGACGAGCGCGTGGACTTCCGCCAGCTCATCAAGGTGCTCGCCGAGACCTTCAGGATAAGAATCGAGATGCGCCAGATCGGCGCGCGACAGGAGGCCGGTCGCATCGGCGGCATCGGCCCCTGCGGCCGTCCGCTGTGCTGCTCGCTGTGGATGACCAATTTCGTGTCCGTATCCACCAGCGCGGCCCGCTATCAGGACATATCGATGAATCCGCAGAAGCTCGCCGGCCAGTGCGCCAAGCTCAAGTGCTGCCTCAACTTCGAGGTCGACGCTTACGTCGAAGCCTCAAAGCGCATGCCTCCGCGCGAGGTGCGCCTCGAGAGTGCCGACGCCACATACTATCACTTCAAGAGCGACGTGTTCAACCGCACCGTCACTTACTCTACGGACAAGAACATGGCCGTGAACCTGGTGACCCTCCCGGCCGAGCGTGTTTTCGAGATCATCGAGCTCAACAAGGCCGGACAGAAACCCGTAAGCCTGGCCGAAGAAAGCGCGCAGGAAAAGCCCCGCGCCGACTTCGGCGACATACTCGGCGGCGAGGACGACATCAACCGCTTCGACAAAAAGAAGAAAAAGAACCGCGGCAAGAGCAAGGACCAGAAGAAGGGCAAGCCCCAGGACCGGCAGCCCCGCGAAGGACGCACGCCTAAGGCGGACGCCCAGGGAGCCAAGGACAGACCCCGCGAGAAGTCCCCGGACAGACCTCAGGAGAAATCACGCGAGAAAGCCCAGGAAAGGCCTCAGGGTCAGAACCAGGATAAAACTCAGGGACAGAACCAACAGAAGCGCCGGAAGAACCGCAACGCCCACGGCAATCCGGAAAGCACCCCGGCTCCCGGTAATTCCGACAAGGACGGCGGCTCCGAATCATGAGGCGCCTTCCCTTCATGCTCCTTGCGCTGACGCTGCTCACAGGCTGCCTGGAGCGCATGCTGCCCGACCCCGACGCCTTCAGCGGCTTCAGGGAGTTCCCGGAAGCCCGCTGGCTGTATTCGCGGCCTGTGGTGTTCCATCCGGACACCCTCGGCGACAGCGTGGCCCGTGGAATGCTTCTGCTGAGCCTGCGCCATACCTCCGACTATCCCTACAGCAACCTCTGGGTCGAGGTCAGCACCGCCGACAGTTCCCGCCGCGTCCTCAGCTGCGATACTTTCGACGTCGGTCTGGCCGATGTCTTCGGGCGCTGGTACGGCAGCGGCATGGGAGCATCGCTCAGGTATACGGATACCCTCAGTCGCGACTTCCGCATGGTCCGCGGAAGCAACATTTCCGTACGCCATATCATGCGCGCCGACACTCTGCCTGAAATCGAACAAATCGGCCTGATTTTCGTTCCTCTCAGGCAAACCCCATGACACCGGCAACTGCAAGACATATGAAATCCGACGGCATCATATTCGACATGGACGGTACCCTCTGGGATGCCGTGGACAGCTACGCGACTATCTGGAACCGCGCCATCGCGGACATGCGTCTGGACGTGCCTCCGGTGCGCCGGCCGGCTCTGGAGAAGATGATGGGACTCCCCCTGGACCGGATTTACGACGGCCTTATAGGGCTGCCGGAGGTCAGCGGTCCTTTCATGGCGCTTCTGGAGCGCCTGGAGAGCGAGCTGATGCCTCGCCTGGGAGGCCGGCTCTATCCCGGCGTCAGGGAGACCCTGGAGGCCCTCCGCGCCGGCGGCGCGCGCCTTTTCATGGTCAGCAACTGCGGACCGGACGGCCTGCCGAACTTTCTGGAATACACCGGCCTGGGCGAGCTGATGACGGATTATCTCTCCCTTGGAGAAAACGGACTGGACAAGACGCAGAACATTCTGGAACTCATCGGACGTTATAATCTCGGCACCCCCGTTTACGTCGGCGACACCGCCGGCGACCTGGCATACACCCACGCCGCGGGCATACCCTTCG
>USGZ01000075.1 GCA_900554265.1 uncultured Porphyromonadaceae bacterium | reverse complement strand
CCGCAACGCAGACTACATCATTGATATGGGCCCGGGCGGCGGTGCCCAGGGCGGCGGAAACCTTGCCGATGCCGCATTTGCAGACAACGACCTCGTGGCGCCCGATCCGTCCGGTATGGTAATCCCTGCCGCCGACGCTTACCTTTCCCGGCTCCGAGAGCAGAGGCAGCAGAAGGGTCAGCTCCTTGTCCATCGCAACGATGATTCCTATTTTCATAGTCGGTCGGTGTTTTTGCAACGGCGAGCCGCGGCTTCCGCATCCCCTTTGTCGGGGTCCGGAGGCCGCGGCTCGTTAGGTTGGCGGATTATTTGACGAACTTCTTCACGATGACGGTGGCATTGTGGCCGCCGAAACCGAAGGCGTTCGAGAGCGCTACGTTGACGGTGCGCTTCTGGGCCTTGTTGAAGGTGAAGTTCAGGTTATAGTCGATTTCCTCGTCCTCGTCGCCTTCCTCGTGGTTGATGGTCGGGGGCACGATGTCGTCCTTGACGGCCATGATGCTGAACATGGCTTCCATGGCGCCGGTAGCGCCCAGGAGGTGGCCGGTCATGGACTTGGTCGAGGAGATGTTCAGCTTGTAGGCGTCCTCGCCGAAAAGCTTCACGATAGCCTTGATTTCGCTTACGTCGCCCACGGGGGTGGAGGTGCCGTGGGTGTTGATGTAGTCGATATCGGAGGTCTTCAGGCCCGCGTCGTCGAGTGCCATCTGCATGGAGAGGATGGCTCCCAGACCTTCGGGATGCGTGGCCGTGATATGGTAGGCGTCGGCCGACATGCCTCCGCCGGCTATTTCGGCGTAGATTTTGGCGCCGCGCGCGAGGGCGTGCCCGAGTTCCTCGAGAACGAGGACTGCGGAACCCTCGCCCATCACGAAGCCGTCGCGGCTCTTGCTGAACGGACGGGATGCTGTCTCGGGGCTGTCGTTGCGCGTGCTCAGGGCGTGCATGGAGTTGAAGCCGCCTACGCCCGCGGGGTAGATTGCGGCTTCGGCGCCGCCGGTGAGCATGACGTCGGCCTTGCCCAGGCGGATGAGGTTGAATGCGTCGATAATGGCGTTGTTGCTCGATGCGCAGGCCGAAACCACGCCGTAGTTGGGGCCGTGGTAGCCGTATTCCATCGAGATGTGGCCCGAAGCGATGTCGGCAATCATCTTGGGGATGAAGAAGGGGCTGTACTTGGGACCTTTTTCGGCGTTGAGGGCATAATATCCGGCTTCCTCCTCGAAGGTGTGGAGGCCGCCGATGCCGGCGGCTACAACAACGCCCACGCGGTTCTTGTCCAGACCGTTGCCTTCGGTTTCCAGCCCGGCGTCCTCTACGGCCTGACGGGCGGCTACCATAGCGTACTGGGCATAGAGGTCCAGCTGACGCGCCTTGCGGCGGTCGAAGTGATCCTCGGCGTTGAAGTTCTTGACTTCGCAGGCGAACTTGGTTTTGAACAGGCTGGCATCGAAATGGGTGATGGGACCCGCTCCGCTGACACCCGCACAGGCGTTCTGCCAGGTCGTGGCAACGTCGTTGCCGATGGGGCTGAGCGCTCCAAGGCCGGTGACTACTACTCGTTTAAGTTCCATTGAATGTGAATGAGAAGTGAGATTACGTCGGTTACTGACCCCCTTGACGCAGGGGCAAAAGTAAAAACCGCCGTCTGTTCCGGATTATGGAAACCGCGGCGGCTCAGTAGGGTGAGAATCGGAGAAAGATCGATTATTTCTGGTTCTCGAGGTAAGCGATGGCGTCGCCGACGGTTTTGATTTTTTCAGCTTCTTCGTCGGGAATGGTTGCGCCGAATTCTTTCTCGAAGTCCATGATGAGCTCTACAGTGTCCAGAGAATCTGCGCCCAGGTCGGTGATGAAGTTTGCTTCTTCGGTTACTTTTTCGGGCTCGACACCGAGCTTTTCAACTACGATGCTTTTTACGCGATCTGCAATTTCTGACATGACGTATAGTTTTTGAATTAATGAATTTCAAGTTTTTGCGGTGCAAAGTAAGCAATAAATCCGCAATTAAGGAAATAATTCGGCAAAGGGTACCAGTGGATACAGCCCTGCCGGAGGAGTCAAATCGCCGCTACAGGGGTCTGTGGCCGCGATTTTGGGCTTATAGTGAAAGTTTGTTAATCAAGGTCCTCTCCCGGCCCTGTTTTCCTCTTTTTCCTGTCTTGCGGCCTTCGCGTGCGTACATTGTTTATAAGATTTGCACGCACGGGATTTTTTTCGTACCTTTGCGCGAATTTAACGAGAAAAACAATCTTATAGCATCTATGAACCCAATCAAGAAAACCATCGCGCTGCCGGACGGTCGTGAGATTACCATCGAGACCGGTAAGCTGGCAAAGCAAGCCGATGGCGCGGTTGAGGTGCGCATGGGCAATACCATGCTGCTTGCAACCGTCGTTACCGCAACGGAAGTGGGTGAGGACGTCGATTTCATGCCCCTGCAGGTGGAGTACAAGGAAAAATTCTCCGCTGCCGGCCGCTTCCCCGGCGGTTTCCTCAAGCGCGAAGGTCGCGCGAGCGATTACGAAATCCTTACAGCCCGCCTGGTCGACCGCGTTCTCCGTCCCCTCTTCCCGGACAACTATCATGCCGACACATTCGTAAACATCACCCTCTATTCCGCCGACGGTGTCGACGCTCCGGACTGCCTCGCAGGTCTCGCAGCTTCCGCCGCCCTGGCTGTCAGCGATATACCTTTCAACGGCCCGATTTCCGAAGTCCGCGTCGCCCGTGTCGACGGTGAGTTCGTCATCGATCCCACCTTCGAGCAGATGGAGAAAGCCGACATGGAACTCATGGTAGGCGCCACCTACGACAATATAATGATGGTCGAAGGCGAGATGAACGAAGTCAGCGAAGCCGAGCTGCTCGCCGCCCTCCGCGCCGCCCACGACGCCATCAAGGTGCAGTGCAAGGCCCAGATGGAACTCGCCGAAGAAGTCGGCAAGACCGTCAAGCGCGAGTACTGCCACGAGACCAACGACGAGGATCTCCGCGCCGACGTAAAGGCCAAGTGCTACGACAAGGCTTACGAAATCGCCCGCAAGGGTTGCGCCGACAAGCACTGGCGTCAGGATTCTTTCGATGCCATCTGCCAGGAATACATCGACTCCCTGCCCGAGGAAGAGCGCGACGCCAAGAAAGCGATGGTCAAGCGCTATTACCACGACGTAGAGAAAGAGGCCATGCGCCGCTGCGTGCTCGACGAGGGCATCCGCCTCGACGGCCGCAAGACCACCGAAATCCGCCCCATCTGGTGCGAAGTCGACTACCTGCCCGGACCTCACGGATCCGCCATCTTCACCCGCGGCGAGACCCAGGCCCTGGCTACCGTGACCCTCGGTACCAAAATGGACGAGAAGATTCTCGACGACGTCCTCAACCAGGGCCGCGAGCGCTTCCTGCTCCACTACAACTTCCCACCCTTCTCGACCGGCGAAGCCCGTCCCGTGCGCAGCGTAGGCCGTCGTGAAATTGGTCACGGCAATCTCGCCCACCGCGCCCTCAAGCGCATGTTCCCGGACGACTTCCCCTACGTTTGCCGCATCGTCAGCGATATCCTCGAGAGCAACGGCTCGTCGTCCATGGCAACAGTCTGTGCAGGTACCCTCGCCCTCCTCGACGCCGGCGTCAAGATGAAGAAGCCCGTCAGCGGCATCGCCATGGGCCTCATCTCCGACGGTAACAAATACGCCATCCTGAGCGATATCCTCGGCGACGAGGACCACCTCGGCGACATGGACTTCAAGGTTACCGGCACCAAGGACGGCATCACCGCCACCCAGATGGATATCAAGTGCGACGGTCTGAGCTACGAAATCCTCGAGAAAGCCCTCAACCAGGCACGTGAAGGACGCCTGCACATCCTCGGCAAAATCGCCGAGACCATCAGCGAGCCTCGCGCCGACTACAAGCCCAACGTACCGCGCATCGTCACCATGCTCATCCCGAAGGAACTCATCGGCGCCGTCATCGGCCCGGGCGGAAAGGTTATCCAGGGTATCCAGGAGGAGAGCGGCGCAATCGTTTCCATCGACGAAATCCCCGAAGGCGGATATATCGAAGTGGCCGCTTCGAACAAGGACTCCATTGACAAGGCTCTGGCTATGATCAACGCCATCGTCGAGCTGCCTGAGGAAGGCAAGGTTTACCACGGCACCGTACGCTCCATCATGGACTTCGGCGCATTCGTAGAATTCATGCCTCACCGCGACGGCCTGCTCCATATCAGCGAAATCGCCTGGGAGCGCCTTGAGGATATGGAAGCCTCCGGCCTCAAGGAAGGCGACGAAGTCGACGTCAAGCTTATCGAAATCGACAAGAAGACCGGCAAGTATCGCCTGAGCATGCGTGCCCTTCAGCCGAAACCCGAAGGCTACGTAGAGCCCCAGCGCGGCGAACGTCGCGGCGGTGGCGACCGTCCCCGTCGTGAAGGCGACCGCAACCGCGGCCCGCGTCGCGAAGGCGGCAACCGCGAGGGCGGTAACCGCGAGAACCGCGGTCCGCGCGCACCCCGCAAGGACAAGGAATAACTTTCCCCGACACTCATAAAAGCGATAGCGAAGCCCGCGCGGGCTTCGCTATCGTTGCTTTTGAGGGGAGAGTAGCTATTATAGCTAATCTAGCTAATTTGGCTATTCTGGCTACTATAGGTATAATAGCTATTTTAGCTAAAATATTAAAGGCTGCGCCGGGTTTGCGGTGCAGCCTTTATTATTGCGGTTGGTGCTGATTATTCAGCTACTACTTCGAAGGGAATCTCTACGGCAACCTCCTTGTGGAGCTTGGCGATGGCAGTGTACTTGCCTACTTCCTTAACAGCTTCCTTGAGTTCGATGAGCTTGCGGTCTACGTTGTAGCCCAGCTTCTCGAGAGCCTCGGCAATCTGGATGCTGTTGACGGAACCGAAGATGGTGCCGGTGGCGCTGGTCTTGGCGCCGATGGTCAGGGCAACGTCCTTGAGCTGCTCGGCCAGGGCCTCGGCGTCGGCCTTGATCTTGGCGAGCTTGTGGGCGCGCTGACGCTGGTTTTCAGCCAGCACCTTCAGGGCGGATTCGGAGGCGATTACGGCTTTGCCGGTCGGAATCAGATAGTTGCGGCCGTAGCCAGCCTTGACTTCAACAACCTCGTCCTTGTATCCCAGGCCCGAGACGTCTTCTTTGAGAATAAGTTTCATATCTTTGAGTGGGATTAAGAGGTTTATTTCATTAAGTCGGTAACGTAGGGCAGCAGAGCCAGATGGCGGGCGCGCTTAACGGCCTGAGCCACGCGGCGCTGGAACTTCAGCGAAGTGCCGGTGATGCGGCGGGGAAGAATCTTGCCCTGCTCGTTGAGGAATTTCTTGAGGAACTCGGGGTCCTTGTAGTCAACGAAGTTGATGCCGAAACGCTTGAAACGGCAGTATTTTTTCTTCTTGACGTCTACGCTCATCGGGGTGAGGTAGCGGATTTCAGAGGGATTCTGTGCCATGGGTTAGTCCTCCTTTGTTTCTGCGGGTTGAGCTTCGGGTTGAGCGGCTGCGGCTGCTGCACGGCGGGCGCGGCGCTTTGCTGCGTATTCTGCAGCGTATTTGTCCTGACGGAAGGTGAGCCAGCGCAGCACGCGTTCGTCGCGGCGGAAGGCCGTCTCCAGCTTGCGGATGTCGGCGGGGTTGGACTCGAATTCTACCAGGTTATAGAAGCCTGTGGTCTTCTTCTGGATGGGGTAAGCCAGCTTGCGAAGTCCCCATTCCTCGGTGTTCACGATGGTTGCGCCATTGTCGGTGAGCACCTTGGTGAATTTTTCTACCGCTTCCTTCATCTGGGCATCAGACAAAACGGGAGTTAAAATGAAAACGGTTTCGTACTTCATCGTTTAGGTGAATAAATGATTGAATTTCTTTATTTTGGCATGCTTTTGCGCATTCCGGCTGCAAAGTTACGAAAAATTCCCCGCACAGCAAAATATTTTTTTAGGGACGAGGGACGAGTTAAGAGGGACGAGGGTGTCGGTTTATTGGGCCAATTGGGCTACTTACCCTAATTGGAGCGGGCGGCGGCATATAGCCCCTCGTCCCTCTTCACCTCGATCCTCGTTCCTCTTAACTCGTCCCCGCCCCTTTAACTTTTTCTCCGGGAGGGGCAATTATTGCGGGGAGGCTGGCGTTATATAATAATCATCAGATGGTACAAACTATGTTCAATTTTTTCAGCCGCAAGACCAAAGACCCTATACCTTTCAGTTTCAGCACTGATATCCATTGCCATATCATCCCCGGCGTCGACGACGGGTCCAAGGACCTGGCTACTTCCGTCGAGCTGGTTAAGAAACTTCGGAGCTGGGGCGTGAAGCGCATTTTCGCCTCGCCGCACGTCACGCAGCTGACTTTCGAGAACTCGCCGGCAACAATCGAGGGACCCTTCCGTCAGCTTAAGGACGAGCTTGACGCCCAGGGAATCGACGTGGCCCTCGGCCACTCGGCGGAATACCGCATCGACGACCTTTTCCGCAAGCTACTCGAGGACGGCAAGCCGCTGATGCTCCTCCCCGACGACTATATCCTCATCGAGAATCCCTTCGTCCAGGAGTCGTGGAACATCGAGCAGCTCGTGTTCGACCTTCAGGTGAGCGGCAAGCGGCCCATCCTGGTCCACCCCGAGCGCTATATGTACTATAACACCAAGCGCCAGCGCTACCGCGACCTCCACAACGCCGGCCTGCTCTTCCAGATCAACATCCTGAGCCTGGCCGAGGCCTACGGCAAGCAGGAAAAAAAACTGGCCGAGTGGCTGCTGAAGGAGGGAATGGTCGATTTCGCCGGCACCGACCTCCACAGTCTGCGCCATGCCGGGCTTATCGACCGCTATCTGACCACTTCCGACGCCCAGGCGCACATGGCCGACCTGGCCGAGGTGGTCCAGAACGACCTGGCCTTCTAAGCTATTCTATAATTTATCAGAAAGTGATGCGCAGGGTTGTGCGCGGGTGGCCGTCGACGGTTGCCGTGCGCAGGCTGTAGGTAGCCTTGTGCTTGCGCAGCACGTCGCCTACGAGCATCAGCCCCAGGCCGCGGTCGGCGCGCTTGGTGGAGAAGAAGGGCGTGAATACGCGGCCGGCGGCTTCGGGGCTCAGGCCGGGGCCGTCGTCCGTTATTTCGATGCTTCGTCCGGCGGCGCGGACGGTAATCTCGCCGGTGCGGTCGCCGATGCTTTCGACGGCGTTCTTTACTCCGTTGACCATCACGCGCTCCATGAGCATTGGGTCGAGGCCGACGGTAGCGCAGCCTTCTGTTTCCGTCCTCAGGGTAATGCCCGACGGGCACATCGATGCCAGGAATCCGGCGCAGTCACGGACGAAGTCGCCGATGTCCGTCGGCTGCAGCTCGGCTTCGGGCAGCTTGACAACGTCCGAATAGGCCTTTACGAAGGCCGTCAGCGCCAGGCACGAACCCAGGCAGGAGCCGATGGTG
>USGZ01000074.1 GCA_900554265.1 uncultured Porphyromonadaceae bacterium | reverse complement strand
CAGGAAACCCTCGAAGAAAAAGCGCTCGCAGGGCAACCCTGAACTTACCAGTGCGGGCACGAATGCCGTAGGCCCGGGGAGCGTCTCCACAGTCAGGCCTCGGCGACGGCACTCGCGCGACAGCATGAAACCGGGGTCCGAGATGCCCGGGGTGCCCGCGTCGGATACCTGCGCTATGGTCTCCCCGGCGGCTATACGGTCGAGAATAGGGTCCAGGCTGCGGTGTTCGTTGAATTTATGGAAGCTCGCCGTAGGGGTCGCGATGCCGAAATGCTTCAGCAGTACGCCGGTAGTTCGCGTGTCCTCCGCAAGAATCAGTGAGGCCGAGCGCAGGGCCTCGATGGCGCGGGGGCTCATGTCGCCCAGATTCCCGACGGGCGTAGGCACTATCGTCAGCTTGCCGGCCATAGGACTATGCGTTCATGTTGTTTTCCAGGATGCCCATGAAGTCTTTCACGTCGGGGTCATCCGGATTCCACATCAGGTCGTTGTACAGATAATCCTGCGCCTCGGCCAGGTCCGGCATGTCGGCGAGCACCTCGAGGGTATCGCGGAAGTCGTCCTGATTGCCGTCGAAAAGCTCGCGGCAGAAGCGGAAGCTGTCGTTGAGGGTAAAGGCTCCGATAAGACGCTCGTTGTGCTCTACCGGGCCCACGGGTTCGAGGGTGCCGGCAATGTCCAGGTCGTCGACGACGACGGGTTCGTTGGCGGCCTCGGAGAGCTCGAGGTAGTTGTCGTCGATGGTTATTTCATCGCTGTCGGTAGCGTCGTCGTCATCGTCGTTGTCATCGTCCCCTTCGGCGAGACCCTTGGCGGCGGCCAGGGCGGAACCGAGAGCGGCGATGGCTCCGGCTTTCTCTTTCTCCGAGCGTTTGATTTCAATCTCGTTGACTATCTCGAGACCATCGCCGTCAAATTCCTGACCTGCGAAACTTTTTGAATACAGCGCATTGAACTGGTCGACCTTGGCCTGCAGCAGATTGCGGGCCTGCTGGCTGTCGCGGTTGGAAATCACCCGCAGGAAACCCTCGATTTCCATGCTCAGGCTTATAAGTCTGTCGATATCACCCATTGCTTGATTGGTTTAAGAGAATGAACATTTAAAGGAAAACAGACTCCAGCAGGCGCTCGACGCCCTTGCGTACCTGGGCGCGCGGACAGAAGAAACCGTTGACCATGATTACAATAATGTGAGTTGGCTTGCCGGCGGCGTCGAGCTTATAGCCGGCGTAGCACTGCACGGAGCGCACGGAGCCGGTCTTGAGTGCCACACGGCCCTTAAGCGGGGAGCGGGCCAGGGTACCGCGCAGAGTTCCCTCCTTGCCGGCTACGGGGAAGAAGCCCACGAAAGTATCGGCGAGTTCGGAGCGGGCCATCCACTCGAGCATGTCGCCCAGGAAGTGCGAGGAAAGACGGTTGGCACGCGTCAGGCCGCTGCCGTCGTTGATAATCGTGAACTCGGGGTCTATGCCGCGCGATGCCCAGAGGCTCTTCTCGCGCTCTATGGCGCTCTTGCGGCTGCCGTCGGGAGCCATGCTGCGCAGGATGCCCTCGGCGAAGAGATTGTCCGACCGCACCATCAGGCTGCGCATGATTTCCGAGAATACGGGCGAGTAATGCGTGTAGAGGGGCGTCTGGCTGTCGGTATCCGAGCTTATCGGCTCGGCGCCGATGCGGATTCCGGCGGCGCCCAGCTTGCGGCCCATCTCGGCTCCGAAAACTGCAGCCGGGTCGGGCACCGTTGTCTTGACGGCCCAGTTGCGGTCCATGTTGCGGCGGTAGACGATGAGGCGGTCGCTGTCGATACCGCGCACGAAGTTATTGCCCGAGGAGCTGGGACGCACCTCCATGCTGAAGCCCGGAGCCTCCGGAACGATGCGGCCGGTGTTGGGGTATACGGTGACCACATTGTCGCGCCAGTTGAAGCCATAGAGTCCGGCACCGTAGGGCCACGCCAGGTCCTCGACTTCCCATTGCAGAATGGGTCCGGCGTCGCGGAGGCTCTGCTCGACAACAACCGTACCCTCTACCGTAGTGATGCCCTTGCGGCGCAGTGCGGCGACAATGGAATCGCAGAAACCGCGGTTGCCCTTGAAATTCTCGCTTTCAAGGGTGGGGTCGCCAGATCCGCGGACAATGATGTCGCCGCGCCAGGTGCCGGCGCCGGCGTCATGGCCGCGCAGGGTCACCTTGGTCTCGAAGCGCCGGCCGGCGCCTTCGAGCGAGAGCGCCGATGCCGTCGTCACGGTTTTGAGGACGCTGGCCGGAGTCAGGGCCATCTGCCCGTTCTTCTCCAGGATTACACGTCCGGAGGAGATTTCCTTGATATAGATACCTACGGAGGTCGACTCCTCTCCGTCGATGCCCAGGACCGGCGCGCCGGTCCGTACAGCCGCGGCGGACAGGCCTGCGAGGAGATAAACGAGGAGTATATAGAATTTTTTCATTATCAATAATATCTGAGGCGAAATTAGCCAAAAAATCCCGAACGGCAAAATCGACGATGCGGGCATCTCAATCCCGGGGCACGCTTTCTTTGGAATTATCGGATGTATTCAATGATTCAGTTTGGCGGCGAAAGCGGTGCAGAGAGCGTTCGACACCGACCCGGCCGGATGCACCATCGCAGGAGCTTCCCGCGCAGCCACCCACTCCGCCGAGTCCACCTCGACGGAAATCCGCGGCTCGCCGGGAGCGACTTCGGCGAAAAAGCCTATCATCAGCAAGCCCTTGCGCTCGAACCAGTAGGACCCGGCGAATTCGAGGCTGCGGACTTCCAGGCCCGTCTCCTCGGCAATCTCGCGGGCGGCGGCCTCCTCGGCGCTCTCGCCGGGCTTCATGTAGCCGCTGACCAGATTCGCGTACTGCCGCGAGATATAGCCCTGACGCAGCAGCAGGACGCGGCCGGCTCCGTCGTGGACAAGCGCGATCACGCAGGTCGGGAATATGTCGAACCACGGCTTCGAGCACCCGTCGCACCAGGGAACGTCCTTGTCGTCGCCCAAATCCCTGGCCGACAACTTCTTTCCGCAATCAGGACAAAATCTGAATCTCATGCTAACCTTAAAAACTTTCTGTTTTGGCTACAAAATTACGCAAAAATCCCGCTCCGACCGCGTAAAACGGCTGCGGCCGACGAAATTTCTTCGGAAAATGATTGCAGGTTTGTTTTTTGTTACTATCTTTGCCGTGCAGGAGTATCAGCCGACACTCCGCAATTGCAAATTGAAACATAACTAAAGTTAACCAAATCTATAAGTCCGGTGCAAAGACACCGAAACATAAAATTCCAAGTTATGGATATCAATAACATAATGGCTTCCCTGGAAGCCAAACACCCCGGCGAAAAGGAATACCTCCAGGCCGTGAAGGAAGTGCTGATGTGCGTTCAGGACGTCTACAACCAGCACCCCGAATTCGAACGTAACAAAATCGTAGAACGCATGGTCGAGCCCGACCGCATCGTAACCTTCCGCGTCACCTGGATCGACGACAAGGGCGAGGTTCAGAACAACATCGGCTACCGCGTTCAGTTCAACAACGCCATCGGCCCGTACAAGGGCGGCATCCGCTTCCACGCATCCGTCAACCTCTCCATCCTCAAGTTCCTCGGCTTCGAGCAGACCTTCAAGAACGCCCTGACCACCCTGCCCATGGGCGGCGCCAAGGGCGGCTCCGACTTCTCGCCCCGCGGCAAGAGCGACCGTGAGATCATGCGCTTCTGCCAGGCCTTCATCCTCGGCCTGTGGAAGAACCTCGGTCCCGACCGCGACGTTCCCGCCGGCGATATCGGCGTAGGCGGCCGCGAAGTCGGCTACATGTACGGCATGTACAAGCGCCTTGTCAACCAGCACGACGGCACATTCACCGGCAAGGGCCTCGAATTCGGCGGTAGCCGCATCCGTCCCGAGGCTACCGGCTTCGGCGCCCTCTACTTCGTTCAGAGCATGCTCCAGCAGCGCAACGACACCATCAAGGGCAAACGCATCGCCATCTCCGGCTTCGGCAACGTGGCATGGGGCGCAGCCCTGAAGGCCACCGAACTCGGCGCCAAGGTAGTGACCATCTCCGGCCCCGACGGCTACATCCTCGACGAGGAAGGCCTAAACCCCGAGAAAATCAACTACATGCTCGAACTCCGCGCTTCCGGCAACGACATCGTCGCTCCCTACGCCGAACGCTTCCCCGGCAGCAAGTTCTTCGCCGGCAAGAAGCCCTGGGAACAGAAAGTCGACATCGCCCTGCCCTGCGCTACCCAGAACGAGCTTAACGGCGACGACGCCAAGGCCCTGATTGCCAACGGTGTCGAGATGGTAGCCGAGGTCAGCAACATGGGCTGCACCCCCGAAGCCATCGACGCATTCATCGCTTCCCGCACCACCTACGCTCCCGGCAAGGCCGTAAACGCCGGCGGCGTGGCCACCTCCGGCCTCGAAATGAGCCAGAACGCAATCCACCTGCAGTGGAGCGCCGAGGAAGTCGACCAGAAACTGCACACCATCATGAGCGACATCCACAGCCAGTGCCTCCAGTACGGTGTAGAGCCCGACGGCTACATCAACTACATGAAGGGCGCCAACATCGCCGGCTTCATGAAAGTCGCCAACGCCATGATGGGCGAAGGCGTCTGCTAATTACCCCAACTCATACAACCACACCAAAAAAAGGACGGACCTCGCCAAAGGTCCGTCCTTTTTCACACCTTCTGCCGGACAAAACAATTGCGTAATCGCGAATTTTGCGTATCTTTGTGGCACTGAGGAAACATCCATATCTGCACTCTATTAAATATGATAAGCAAAAATATTTTTGAACTTCTGCCCTCAATCCGGAATTATTTTCAGGATAAGCCGATTTCGCGTGCGTGGCTTTTCGGCTCATGCTCGCGCGGCGAGGAAACGCCGGAAAGCGACATTGATATTCTTGTGGATTACGACACATCCGGCGGCATTGTATCGCTATTTAAAATGGGCGGTATGCTGATGGATCTTTCCGAACTTCTGGGGCGCCGTGTAGATCTGATCGATATCCGTGGAGTAAAGGAATTCGCCCGTCCAGGCATCGACAACGACAAAATTCTGATTTATGAGAGAGCCCTTACGCGATAAAGGAAGGCTTGAGCATATGCTCGAAATGGCTCAGAATCTCCAGGAAGCAAGATTAAGCCATTCGTATGATGATATCCTGAACGACCGCATTCTGTTTTACGGCCTCACCAAAATGACTGAGATACTTGGAGAAGCCGCCTACAAGATTACTCTCGAATTCAGAAATACTCACCAGGATTTGCCCTGGAAAGAAATAATCGGCATGCGCCATCTTCTGGTACACGGTTATTTTTCAATCAGCCCTGAAGTGCTTTGGGATGTTATTCAGAATGACATACCCGATATAATTCCTATTCTGAAGAAATACCTCGGCAAAGAGGGAGTCTGAGATTCATCTTTTCCTTATTCGAGAAGCCACCTTCACCTTCTGACGGACAAAACAATTGCGTAATCAAGGATTTTGCGTATCTTTGTGGCGCAGGGCGGATGCACGAGCGTGCATCCCTACATTTCGCGGTTTTGCAACCGCCGCAATTATTAATCATCATATGTGTGATACCAAAGATTGCATCAATCGGCTCCGCGAGAGTCTGCCTTATATTCAGCGTGAATATGGGGTGACCGGATTGTGCATCTTCGGTTCGGTTGCCCGAGGCGAAAACGGTCCTGACAGCGACATCGACATCCTGGTCGATATGCCACCTAAGATATTTGCCTTGACAGCGCTTCACAGATACCTCGAGAATCTGCTCCAGACCTCCGTCGACCTTATCCGGCGCCACTCCCACCTTTCGACCCAATTCCTGACCCAAATAACACGCGATGCCATCAAGATACTCTGAAACAGGCCCCAACGAGCGAATACTCCTGACACTGAACTCAGTGTTGGAAACTATTGAAAATCTGATAGAATGGAATAAAAACATTCAGACATCGGAAGATTATTATTCATCTCCATGGGGTATGCAGCTTCTGGCAGCCAACTGCACTCTTATCACGGCAATAGGCGAAGGTATCAATCGAATAAACAGGCTTATGCCTGATTTTCTCAGCACCAATTTTCCTGACATACCATGGATAGACATAGTCGGAATGCGCAACCGGATTGCTCACGGATATTTTGAACTCGACGCCGACATTGTACTTGATGCAGTAAAAACCGGCATCCCCCCACTACACGAAGCAATCACCCGCGCCATCCAGCTATGCAGATAGGATGCAGATAGCGTATATGATTTGAAATCCTTTCCTTTCTGGCTAAGGGAGGATATCTCGCGAATTTTGTGTAACTTTGTGGCTGGACTTTTTGGATGATTTTATGAAAGGCAGGCCACGAAATCCCCGCAGATACAGGCTGGACTTTATCTCGGAAAACACTTTCAACCGCGTGTGGAGTCTCCGCATGGGGCGAACGACGATGTGGCTGGTGTCGGCCGGCTGTCTGGCAGCGCTGTGCGCGCTGATTTACGTCGTGCTGGCCTATACGCCGCTGCGCTCGCTGCTTCCCGGCGGCATGAGCGGCGACCTGCGCACGCAGTATATCACGGCGACCATGCGCGCGGACTCGCTCGAGCGCGTGGCCCGTATCAACCGTCAGTACACGGACAATATCCGCGCCATCCTCTCCGGCGAGGACCCCGACAGTACCGACACCGACGCCCAGGCCCCCGTTACGGCCGCGCCGACCGACACGCTTCCCGCCGCCGGCGAGAACGAGCGCGCCTTCGTGCGCGCCTACGACGAGCAGACGCGCTTCAATCTCTCCGTCCTGGCGCCCATCGCCGCCGAGGGCATGGTCTTCGTGCCGCCGCTGAGTTCGGGAGCGCATACGACGCCCGTTGCCGGAGGAGGCCTGAGCATCAATCCTCACCGCGCCGTGGCCGTCTCGTCGGTCTACCAGGGTACGGTTGCCGGCGTCTACAACGGTCCCGACGGTACTTCGACGATTGTAATCCAACATCCCAACGACTTCGTGAGCATCTACGGCGGCGTGGGCGACGTGTTCGTCGAGCGCGGCCAGCGCGTCGAGGCGGCGCAGCGCATAGCCCATACGAGCACGCGCGTGGCCCTGGTTTTCGAGCTTTGGCACAACGGCACCTCACTTAACCCGCGCGAATACATAGCATTCTGACAATGAACTCCATATCGACATTTTTCCGGCGTTTCTGGCCCTCGATGATAGTGGTAGCGCTGATTGTCTACGCCACTGTCAACGACGAGCCTGAAGGCGCCGATCTGCTTCCGCCGATTCCCTACCTGGACAAGCTCATCCACGCCATCATGTTCGGCGGCCTCTTCGGGGCGCTTTGCTTCGACATCCGCCGCGCCGGCTGGGCGCTCACGCGGAGGACGTTGCTGTGGCTCTTTGTGGGCTGCAGCCTCGCCGGTGCCTGCGACGAAGTGGCGCAGACATATCTCACGAGCGTGCGCCAGGGCGACCCGACCGACTGGCTGGCGGACACGGCGGGCATCACCGTGGCTTACTTCACGGCTCCCC
>USGZ01000073.1 GCA_900554265.1 uncultured Porphyromonadaceae bacterium | reverse complement strand
GCGTAGCCTTCGGGAAGCTCGGCGTCGTCGGCCAGGTAGTAGCGCAGATAGTAGAGCTTGGAGTTCTCCTGCTCGAAGAACACCTCGTCGTCGCTGATGGCGGTGCGGTTCACGGGGTCCCAGTTGACCATGCGCAGGCCGCGGTATATCAGGCCCTTGCGGTAGAGGTCGACGAACACCTTGACGACGGCCTTGCTGCGCTCGGGGTCCATGGTGAATGCCGTGCGGTCCCAGTCGCAGCTGGCGCCGAGTTTGCGCAGCTGCCTGAGGATGATGCCGCCGTGCTTGTGCGTCCACTCCCAGGCATGTTCGAGGAACTGCTCGCGGGTGAGGTCGGTCTTCTTGATTCCCTCGTCGGCGAGTTTCTTGATTACCTTGGTCTCGGTCGAGATGGAGGCGTGGTCCGTTCCGGGCACCCAGCAGGCGTTGTAGCCCTGCATGCGGGCGCGGCGGACGAGAATATCCTGGATGGTGTTGTTGAGCATGTGGCCCATGTGGAGAACGCCGGTGACGTTCGGCGGCGGAATGACCACGGTATAGGGCTTGCGTGCGTCCGGTTCGGAATGGAAAAGCTTGTGGTCGACCCAGTAGGCATACCACTTGTCCTCGACACTCGAGGGATCGTATTTCTGTGGCAGTTCGTTCATCGTTGCGCTGTGTTTAGCGGGCGGCGCGGGACCGTCCTCGGAATAATTGCGCAAAGTTAGCAAATTTTCCGCGAATATCGCGCAATTTGCCGCCCAGCAATTTGCCGGCTTATTCCTCTCCGAGGACGAAGGCCACCTCTTCGCGCAGGAGCGCGGCGGTGCGGTCGGTCAGCGGGTCGGGGGTCGCGGCCACCTTCGCTGCGACTTCGCCGGCAAGGCGCGGCTCGCGGCCGACGAGATTGAACATCGTCCGCAGGGCCACGTAGCGGTCCATCGGCCTGGACGATCCGGCAAGAGCTGCAGCAAGGTCGGCGGCATAGGGCGTATGGCGCAGAAGGCGATGGCAGAACACGTCGGCCACCTCGACGGCCTCTATCGCGGCAATCCAGCGGCGCGCCTCATCCTGGGCGAAATCCCCGGCGGGAAAGAGCATCGGCGCCAGCAGCATACTCTCGCGGGTAGTGCCGTTGGCCCAGAGTTGCCGGGCCAGCCCGGCGTCCTTGCCGGTATCGGCGGCGATTTCGGCTATCTGGGGAAGGTTGAGACCGAAAATCGTGCGGAAGGGCGAGCCGCCCTTGCGGAGCACGTCGGCAATCACGCCGTTGCGCATCGCGAAAAAGCGGCGTTTCACCGTCTGCATCGGTCCGTAGTGCTGTTCTTTTTCTTCTTCTGCCATAATGAAAGACTGCTTGAGACTGCAAAGTTACGGCTTCCGCACTAAAAAAACTTATTTCCGGATATGATAATTTTGCCGAAACAATTTTTTTTTGTAATTTTGGACTAAGAAAGCACGCGGACTACCTGCCGCAAAGCATGGAATCCGCTCCAATAGAGACGAAGATAAAAAAGTATAAATGACACAAAACGACTTCAGAAACTTTGCAATCCGCCATCTTGGCATGAACGGCCTGGCTCTGGACCAGTACACCGCCCTCTCCTCCAAGGCTTCCGCCCCCGTAGCCTCGTACATCAGCCCCACAATCATCGAGGAGCGCACGCTGAACGTTGCGCAGATGGACGTGTTCTCGCGTCTTATGATGGACCGCATCATCTTCCTCGGCACCGAGGTCAACGACTATACCGCCAATGTAATCCAGGCGCAGCTCCTGTACCTTGACTCCAGCGACCCCGGCAAGGATATCAGCATCTACATCAACTCCCCCGGCGGCTCCGTCTATGCCGGCCTGGGCATCTACGATACCATGCAGTACGTGACCAGCGACGTCACCACCATCTGCACCGGCATGGCCGCCTCGATGGCCGCCGTTCTTCTTGTTTCCGGCGAGAAGGGCAAGCGCTTCGCCCTCAAGCACTCCCGCGTCATGATCCACCAGCCGATGGGCGGCGCCCAGGGTCAGGCAAGCGACATGGAAATCACAGTACGCGAAATCCGCAAGCTCAAGGACGAGCTCTACCGCATCATCGCCGACCATTCCGGTCAGCCCCTGGAAAAAGTCGAGCACGATTCCGACCGCGACTACTGGATGACCGCCGAGGAGGCGCTGCAGTACGGCATGATCGACCGCGTTCTTGAAAAAGCCAGGAAATAAGCAAGCGTAACCGGCAATGGCAAAGAAGCAACAAAGATATTGCAATTTCTGCGGCCGCACCGAGATGCAGGGCGCGCAGCTGCTCCCCTCGCCCGACGGCGACGCGTGCATCTGCGTGGACTGCGTCGAACTTGCCGCAAACGCCCTCGGAATGCTCGGCGACGAGACCGACGAGCAGGCCGACACCGTCCGGCGCGCCCGTGCCGCCCACGAGCACAGCGGCAACGGCAAGACCGTCAAGGCCGCCAGGAGCGAAATCAAGGCTATCCCCAGACCGGCGGACATCAAGGCTTTCCTGGACCAGTACATCATCGGCCAGGACCAGGCCAAGAAGTATCTGTCCGTGGCGGTCTACAACCACTACAAGCGCCTGGACCAGCCCGCCGACAAGAACGATACCGAAATCGAGAAAAGCAATATAATAATGGTAGGCCCGACAGGCACTGGCAAGACGCTCATCGCGCGTACTATCGCCCGCATCCTGGACGTGCCCTTCACCATAGTCGACGCCACCGTGCTCACACAGGCCGGCTACGTAGGCGAGGACATAGAAAGCCTGCTTACGCGCCTGCTACAGGTGGCCGACTACGATGTCAAGCGCGCCGAACGCGGCATCGTCTTCATCGACGAAATCGACAAGATCGCCCGCAAGGGCGACAATCCGTCGATTACCCGCGATGTCGGCGGCGAAGGCGTACAGCAGGGTCTGCTGAAGCTTCTCGAGGGTTCGGTTGTCAACGTGCCCCCGCAAGGCGGCCGCAAGCATCCGGAGCAGCCGATGATAGCCGTGGACACAAAGAACATCCTGTTCATCTGCGGAGGCGCCTTCGACGGCATCGAGCAGGCGATAGCACACCGCCTGAACAAGTCCTTCGTGGGCTTCAGTACCGACGAGAAGACGCGCCGCATCGAACGCGACACCTACATGAGCCACGTTGCTCCGCAGGACCTGCGCACATTCGGCCTCATTCCCGAAATCATAGGCCGACTGCCTATTCTGACACACCTGCTGCCCCTGGACCGCGAGGCCTTGCGCCGCATCCTCACGGAGCCCAAGAACGCGATCGTACGCCAGTATACCAAGCTTTTCGCCATGGACGGCGTAGACCTGACGTTCGAGGACTCGGCTCTGGACTTCATCGTCGACAAAGCCATCGAATTCAAACTCGGCGCGCGCGGACTGCGCAACATCGTGGAGACCATCATGATGAACGCCATGTTCGATATCCCGGGCAGCGATATCAGGACATTCAAAGTCGACGCGGACTACTGCTCCAGGCAACTTGAAGCGGCACATTTCGACTCCGCGGCCGTATAGCACCTTACCTTAATACCCAGCAAAAACACAGGCACAGACCAACCATGGCAGCACCCGCAAGAACCGAACTTCTCCGTGCTCTCAAAGAGCATTTCGGCTTCGATGCCTTCAAGGGCAACCAGGAAGCCATAATCCGCAATCTGCTCGACGGGGGAGACACTTTCGTCATCATGCCTACCGGAGGAGGCAAAAGCCTATGCTACCAGTTGCCTGCGCTTTTGTCCGAGGGTACGGCCATCGTCATCTCGCCCCTGATAGCGCTGATGAAGAACCAGGTCGACGCCATGCGCAACTTCAGCGAGGACGACTCGATAGCTCATTTCCTGAACTCCTCGCTGACACGCGCGGCCATCGACACTGTAAAGGCCGACGTCGCCTCCGGGCGCACCAAGATGCTCTACGTAGCTCCCGAATCTCTTACCAAGGAAGACAACATTGAATTTCTAAAAACAGTCCGCATATCCTTCTACGCCGTCGACGAGGCACACTGCATTTCCGAGTGGGGCCATGATTTCCGCCCCGAATACCGGCGCATACGCCCCATCATCAACGAAATCGGCACCCGTCCCGTGATAGCGCTCACCGCAACGGCGACCCCCAAGGTCCAGCACGACATACAGAAAAACCTCGGCATGGTCGATGCGGCGGTTTTCAAAAGTTCCTTCAACCGGTCCAACCTCTACTACGAGGTGCGCCCCAAGACACAGAACACCGAGCGCGACATCGTACGGTTCATCAAGCAGCGTTCCGGCAAAAGCGGTATCATCTACTGCCTCAGCCGCAAGCAGGTCGAGGAAATGGCAGCTCTCCTGCAGGTCAACAACATCAAGGCCCTGCCCTACCATGCCGGTCTTGACGGAGCCGTGCGCTCCGAAAACCAGGACGCTTTCCTGCTTGAGAAAGTGGATGTGATCGTAGCCACCATAGCTTTCGGCATGGGCATCGACAAGCCGGACGTACGCTTCGTCGTGCATTACGACATCCCCAAGAGCCTCGAAGGCTACTACCAGGAGACGGGTCGGGCCGGCCGCGACGGCGGCGAGGGCTACTGCCTTGCCTTCTACTCCCGCAAGGACCTCCAGAAAATGGAGAAGTTCATGCAGGGCAAGCCCGTGGCGGAACAGGAAATCGGACGGCAGCTGCTCGCCGAAACGGCATCGTACGCGGAATCCTCCGTGTGCCGCCGGCGAATTCTCCTCCACTATTTCGGAGAGGAATACCCGCAGGAAAACTGCGGCAACTGCGACAATTGTCAAAACGCAAAAAAGAAAGTGGAAGCCAAAGAAGATCTCTTGGCGACTCTCGAAACAGTAGTCGCCCTTAAAGAAAAATTCAAGGCCGAGCACGTTATCGATGTTATGCTCGGACGCGTCACCAACGAAGTACGCGCCTACAATCACGAAGACCTCGAAGTATTCGGATGCCTCCAGGGCTCCGACATCCGCCATCTCGGCGCCGTGGTGCGCCAGGCCGGCCTCGACGGATACCTGGAAAAAGGCATCGAAAGCTACGGGGTACTCCGTATCACTCCCAAAGGCAAGAAGTTCCTCAAGCACCCGACGTCGTTCAAGATTGTCGAGGACACCGACTTCTCCGAAGAACCGGACGAGGACGCACCCGTCAAGGGCGGTGCAGGCTGCGCCGCCGACCCTGAACTCTACGCTATTCTCAGCAGTCTGCGCAAGCGCGTGGCCCAGGACCTCAACCTGCCGCCATATATCATCTTCCAGGATCCCTCGCTGGACGCCATGGCCACGACCTACCCCATCACCCTGCAGGAGCTCGCCGGCATCCCCGGCGTAGGCAGCGGCAAGGCCAAGCGCTACGGCCAGCAGTTCGTCGACGTTATCCGTACCTACGTGGAGGAGAACGAAATCGACCGTCCCGAGGACCTGCGCGTCCGGACCGTGCCCAACAAGAGCAAGCTTAAAATCAGCATCATCCAGGCCATCGACCGCAAGGTCGACCTCAACGAGGTAGCCTTTTCCAACGGGATAGAATTCGAGCAGCTCCTGGATGAAATCGAGGCAATCGTCAACTCCGGTACCCGCATCAACATATCCTACTTCATCGACGAAATCATCGACCCGGACGATCAGAACGACATCTTCGACTATCTGCGCAACACCTCGACCGACAGTCTCGAGGAAGCCTACCGCGCCCTGGGCAACGACTTTACCGAAGAGGAAATCCGCCTCGTAAGAATAAAATTCCTCAGCGACCTGGGCAACTGACCTGCGTCCTGACCATCCACAAAACACAGGCGCCGTTCAGCGCCCCCCACCAATGGATCAGACAAGTCTTCTCAACCTATACTCCCGGTACACGGGCAAGAGTCCGCAGACGGTCGACGAACTGCCGTCGTCCGGCTCCAACCGCCGTTATTTCCGTCTTACGGCCGACGACGGCGCTACCCTCATCGGCGTTATCGGAACCTCCAAAGAAGAAAACCGCGCCTTCATCTACATGGCGCGCCACTTCGCCGAAAAGGGAATCCCCGTGCCTGAGGTGCTCGCCGTCGGCCAGGACGGGATGACATATCTTCAGACAGACCTCGGCGACATGCTCCTGTTCAAGGAAATCGAGCAGGGCCGCGCCACGCGCTCCTTCTCCGTCCACGAACGCGACCTGCTGGCCAAGACCATCCGCCGGCTGCCGGACATTCAGTTCGGAGGAGCCGAGGGCATGGACTTCAACATGTGCTTTCCGGCAGTGAAGTTCGACGAACGCAGCATCCTCTGGGACCTCAACTACTTCAAGTACTGCTTCCTTAAGGCAACCGGGCTGGAATTCGACGAGAACAGACTCGAGGACGATTTCCAGGCGCTGGCCAGGGTGCTCATGCAGACGGACACCAATACCTTCATGTACCGCGACTTCCAGAGCCGCAACGTTATGGTGCGCGACGGCGAACCCTGGTTCATCGACTTCCAGGGCGGGCGCCGCGGCCCGTTCTACTACGACGTGGCCTCCTTCCTCTGGCAGGCGAAGGCCAACATTCCGGACACCCTGCGCAAGGAGTTGCTCGACGAGTATCTTGCGTCGCTGCACAAATACTATCCTATCGGCGAGAAGGAGTTCCTGCAGACCCTGCGCCACTTCGTGCTTTTCCGCACCCTGCAGGTCCTCGGAGCCTACGGCTTCCGCGGCTACTTCGAGAAGAAACCGCACTTCATGCAGAGCGTGCCCTTCGCCATCGCGAACCTGCGCGAGCTTCTCAAGGAACCGTACTTGGAATATCCCTATCTCTACGAACTTCTGAACCGTCTGGTCAACATGAAGCAGTTTACCGATGAGATCGCCCGCAAGCAGCTGACGGTGAAAGTGCTGAGTTTCGCCTACAAGAAGGGGATTCCCAACGACCCCACCGGCAACGGCGGCGGCTTCGTCTTCGACTGCCGCGCCATCAACAACCCCGGCAAATACGAGCGCTACAAGCCCTTCACGGGCCTTGACAGCTGCGTAATCGAGTTCCTCGAGAACGACGGCGAAATCGTCGACTTCCTCAAGGCCTGTCACCAGCTTACGGACGCTTCCGTGGCCCGCTATATCGAGCGCGGATTCACCAATCTTATGATTGCCTACGGCTGCACCGGCGGCCAGCACCGCAGCGTCTACTGCGCCCAGCACACCGCCGAGCATATCGCCAAGAAATTCAACGTCAAGGTTGAACTTGTGCATCGCGAGCAGGATCTCGACCAGACCTTCAACGTCAAGGAATGAAAGCCGTTGTCTTCGCGGCCGGCATAGGCTCGCGCCTGAAGCCTTTCACCGACAGCCACCCCAAGGCGCTCGCGCCCCTGGGCGGAGAGCCGGTGCTCGGACGGGTGATGCGCAAGATCGCCGATGCCGGAGCAAGCGGAATAATAGTCAACGTCCACCATTTCCCCGAGCAGATACGCCGCTACCTGGCCTCGGCCGATTTCGGCGTACCCGTGGAAATCAGCGACGAGAGCGACCTGCTGCTGGACACCGCCGGAGGCCAGGTGGTCGCCCGGATGGTGCAGCCCAAGGATACCCCGGATCCCCGGACCCTGATCGGGTCTGGA
>USGZ01000072.1 GCA_900554265.1 uncultured Porphyromonadaceae bacterium | reverse complement strand
GGGGAGGTGGCCGCGCAACTGCGCACGGAGGCCGTGGTGGTCAAGCCCAACGCCGGCTCGCAGGGGCGCGACGTCTATCTTTCGGAAAATCAGGAGGAATACGCCGCCGCCACCGCCAAAATCGGCGCAGACTTCATTGCCCAGAAATACATATCCACCAGCCACGGACGCGACCTGCGCGTATGGGTTTCCGACGGCGAGGCTATCGGCGCCGTAGTCCGCAGCAATCCAGGCAAACTGACCTCCAACTACTGCCAGGGCGGCACTGCCACGCTCTACCGGGGGCCGATGGACCTCGCCGGCACCCTGGCCGTACGCGCCGCGCAGGAGCTGGGTCTCGTATTCGCCGGCGTCGACCTGCTGTTCGACAGCGACGATACCTTCACTGTCTGCGAGGTCAACGGCAACGCCGGCTTCCGCACCCTCAGTGCCTGCGGAGGGCCGGACATCGTGGAAATCATGGTTCAGGACGCAATAATCCGGAGTGAGCTGAAAGAGATGATATGAGCCAGTCAAGCGAAGAAAAATATGCAGCGGCCATGCGCGAACTCGAAACGCGCTACGCCGCCTTCCATCAGGTAGGCCGGAAGGCCTACCGCCCGGGACTCGAAACTATCGCGGCCCTCGACGCCGCCCTCGGCAATCCCTCGAGGGCTTTCCGGACGGTCCACGTCGCCGGCACCAACGGCAAGGGCAGCACGGCCAGCCTGCTGGCTTCGGTGCTCACCGCCGCCGGCTACCGCACCGGTCTGTATACCTCCCCGCACCTGGTCGATTTCCGCGAGCGCATCCGCATAGACGGCCGGAAGATCAGCAAGGACTTCACGGCGGACTTCGTGGGGCGGGTCGGCAGCCTCGGCCTTGACGCCGCGCCCTCGTACTTCGAAGTGGCCACTGCTATGGCTTTCAGCTACTTCGCCGCGGAGAAAGTCGACGTGGCAGTCGTTGAGGTAGGTCTGGGCGGACGCCTGGACAGCACCAACATCATCACGCCCCTGCTCAGCGTGATCACCAACATTTCGAAGGACCACACCGCCATCCTCGGCGATACCGAGGAGGCCATCGCCGCCGAGAAGGCAGGCATCATCAAGCCGGGAGTGCCCGTCGTGGTAGGCCGCGCCGAAGGAGGCGTGCGCCGCGTGTTCGAGGAAAAGGCCGCTCAGGCGGGCGCTCCGCTGATATTCGCCGCGGACAATCCGCTTTACACCTCTCTGCTCGGCACTGCCGACGCCGTGTGCTACTGCGGCACGCCGTGGGGCGATGTAAGCTCGCCGCTGACAGGCCGCTGGCAGCACGAAAACGCCGCCACGGTATTCAACTCGCTGGTGGTTTTGTCGGAGAATTTCGACATCAGGCCGGATGCCGTGGCCCGCGGATTCGCGCAGGTCGGGCGACTGGCCGGGCTCTGCGCGCGGTGGATGCCCCTGCGCATCAGCGACCGTGATTTCATCTGCGACACCGGCCATAATCCCGGCGCCTGGCAGGAACTCGGCCCGCGGCTGGCGACGCTGCATCCTGCAGGAAAGCTGCGTATGGTCCTGGGCTTCGTTTCGGACAAGAACATCGATGCCATGCTGCCCTATATGCCCCGCGAGGCGGAGTATTACTTCGTGGCGCCAGAAAGCGACCGCGCCCGCAGCGCCGAAAGCACAGCGGCCATCTTCGCGGCCGCCGGACTCCGGGGCACAGCCTGCGGAACCGTCCGCGCCGGCATCGACGCCGCCCTGGCCGCCTCCTCACCAGCCGACACAATCTTCGTCGGCGGCAGCAACTTCACCGTCGCCACCCTGCTGGAAGAATACATCTGAAGCCAGGACATAATAAGGCACGGACGCGATTCATCGCGTCCCTACGCCTGCGGTCAAAGGACGCGTAGTATTCCGTTATTTTGCGGCGAGGACTTCGATTTCTACCAGAACGTTCTTGGGAAGAGTGCGTACGGCTACGGCGGAACGGGCCGGATAGGGAGCGGCGAAGGCTTCGGCGTAGACTTCGTTCATGGGCGCGAAGTTGTCCATATCGGAGAGGAATACGGTGGTTTTCACAACGTTGTCCATTGTCAAGCCTGCGGCTTCGAGGATGGCCTTTACGTTGGCGAGGCTCTGGGCGGTCTGTGCCTTGATGCCTTCGGGAATCTCACCGGTAGCGGGATTGATGGGAATCTGGCCGGATGCGAACACGAATGCGCCGGCGTCGATGGCCTGGCTGTAGGGACCGATGGCGCCGGGAGCGGCGGTGGTAGCTATTACTTTTTTCATTTTTCGGAATTTATGGTTGGTTTATCGAGATTGACTTTCATTTCGGAGAGCTTCATGCCGGATGAGACTTCGGAGAGCTGCGCGTTCAGGCGGTTGAACTCCTCCTCGGGCCCGGGGAAATTTTCACTGAAGTTGGGGATGAATTCCGAGGCACCGAGTCCGTAGAGCCGCGCGAACAGCGAACCTACCGTCAGCTTGTCCGGGTCTAAGGCAAGCTGATAGCCCACCATGTCCTTATGCGGCGGAATCACCACCATATTGAGCACTCCTACGCGCACGAGCTTATCGAGTACGTCGTTGACGAGCTGGGCGGGCAGGTCGTAGGCCTCCATGAGGTAGCGGGCCGTGGCGGGAGGATTGTCGCGCTCGAAGCGCTGCACCATCAGCGCCGCCACTGCCAGGGTCACCTTGCTGCGGAAGTTGGACGACATGGCGCCGACCTCGTTCTGGAGATTGAAGGCAAAGACGTTCTGCGACGAATAGCAGATTACGGCTCCCGCCAGTATCATGACCCACACCAGCTGGAGCCACAGCAGCAGCAGAGGCAGGAAGGCGAAGGAGCCGTAGATGGCGTTGTACTTGGTAACATAGAGAGTGCCCGTAACGAACAGCCACTGCAAGACCATGAAGCCGGTGCCTGCTATCACTCCGCTTACAAACGCGTTTGCGAAGCGGACCCTGGCGTTGGGGATGAACACATAGATTGCGGTGAAGAACAGCCATATCATCAGCCACGACGCACCTTCAAGTATCGCCGTCACGACCGGTGTCATGAAGCTGAAGTGGAAAATCGAGTCGAGTGTCTTGCTCAGCAGCAGATTCAGGCCGCCGGCGCATATCATCAGCACCGGCAGTATGAGCAGCATCGAGGTATAGTCGCTGAACTTGCGCCAGATACCGCGGCCCTGGCTCTGGCCCCATATCTTGTTGAAGGTATTCTCGACGCTGGAAATCAGATTGATCAGGGTATAGAGCAGAAACAGGATGCCGACCCCGACGAACACGCCCTCGGAAGCCTGGTTCAGATAGCTGTCGACGAAATTTAGGCTATAGCCGATTGCCACGCGCTGAGCCGGGAAGAGCGCGTAAAGCTCGTCCTGCAGCACTTCCTGGAATCCGAAACCCCGGCCGATGGCCAGCAGCAGCGCCAGAGCCGGCACCACGGCGAGCATGGTGCGGTAGGTCATCGCGCAGGCCTGCGTCTGAACGTCGCGGCTGAGGAAGGACTGCACGGAGAGATTGACGGTGCGCAGCAATTTGAGCCACCATGTGCGCCGCGGGTCGCTCCAGAGTCCGGAGCTGACGTAGGTCCATAGCCGCATGGCCTTGTCGGCCAGCCGCTGGATACGCGAGGGTTGTTTTTCTTCCGGTGTGCTCATGACTCGGCGCTTTGCGCAAAGTTACGCCAAAAATTCATAACATCAAAATTCAATGCCTACGCCGCCGAAAACGGTATAGCGGGTAATGGCCGCGTTGACGATGAGCTTGCGGTGGTTATAGACGAAATGCACGCCGTAGTCGAAGCGATAGTTCATCTTCAGGCGCGACTCCGGGCGTCCGTCCTCGGATTTCTTCTCCCGGTCGTAGACTGTTCGCCCTGCCGCAGCCGTGCCGACCACGGGGATGAACCTGAAAGCGCGGACTACCGGAATCTGATAGCCTGCCTGCACCATCGCCGAGGCGTTGTTCTTGTCCGGGAGCGACGCGCCGTTTTTGAGACGGCAGTCGCCGACGCCGCCTATGGTCATGTGGAAGCCGTAGATGGTCACGCCGAAACCCATGGCGGCGACATGGTTCTCGAAGTGGTAGCCGCCGTTGACGCTCAGGTTTATACGCTTCCCGTTAACCTCGCGGAAAGGAAACCAGTCCGTCGCGGCGGCGGCGAGAGCGGACAGGACAAAGAATAATGTGAGAACTGCAGATTTCATATTCATAAGGTAGTGCTTGCCAATAGAACGCGCGGAAGGGTCCGGACGTTCTGCAATTAAAGCCATTTTTGAAACAATCGACAAAAAAAGTTGACCGAACGGAAATAAATGAGTACTTTTGCACAAGATTTGCACCACTCCATGGACACATCCAAAGAACCAACGGGCGATATCCGGCGCCCCTACCGCCTGGGAGTAGCCCTCAGCGGCGGCGGTGCCCGCGGTTTCGCCCATGCCGGCGCCCTGATGGCAATCGAGGAAGCCGGACTGAAACCCGACGTCATCGCCGGAGTCAGCGCCGGCTCCGTAATCGCCGTGCTCTACGCGGCGGGCATGAAGCCGCTGGACATGGCCCAGCTCTTCGCCAAGGCGAGCGTCCGGGACTTCGTGGACCTCAGCCTGGGCCACGGCGGGTTCCTGCGCATGGACAATTTCGCAAAATTCATTCTCTCGGCCATTCCGGGCTACAGGAAGCTCGAAGACCTCCGGATTCCTACGTTCATAGGAGTGACCGACCTTGACCACGGCCGCTCCGCCGTGTTCTCCTCCGGCGCCATAGGCCCGCGCATGATGGCCTCCTGCTCGATTCCCATAGTCTTCCGGCCCGTTACCATCGACGGCGTAAACTACGTCGACGGCGGCGTGCTGCGCAACCATCCCGCATGGATTATCCGCGACAAGTGCCAGACCCTTATAGGCGTAAACGTCAGTCCGCTGCTGGAGGACCGCAAGTGCAAGAGCGTGACCGAGGTGGCCTTGCGGACATACAACCTCATGGCCAAGGCCAACCAGAGCCGCGACATGGACATGTGCGACGTGTCCGTGAGCACTCCGGACATCACCCACTACGCCGCCTTCAGCCTCAAGCGCATCAAGAATTCCTTCATGAGCGGCTACATACATACCCGCCGCGCCCTCCGCGACGCCGGGATGTGGAACCCCGTAAAGAAAGCATGATGACAAGTACCAAACCTATCATATATCAGCTTCTTCCGCGCCTGTTCACCAACTACTGCGAGACCCCGGCGGTGAACGGTACCCTCGAACAGAACGGCTCCGGCAAACTCAACGCCATCAACGACACCATACTCTCCGAAATCCGCGCCCTCGGCGCCACCCACGTATGGTACACCGGCGTAATCGAGCACAGCCACGACGCCGACTATACCGCCTGCGGCATTCCCCGCGACAATCCCCATGTAGTCAAGGGCCATGCCGGCAGTCCCTACGCCATCACGGACTACTACGACATCGACCCCGACCTGGCCGAGGACGTGCCCGCGCGCATGGCCGAGTTCGAGGCCCTGGTAGGACGCACCCACCGCGCCGGCATGAAGGTGATAATCGACTTCGTGCCCAACCACGTCGCCCGCGAATACCGCAGCGACGCCAAGCCAGCAGGAATCGAAGACCTCGGCGCCGCCGACAACAGGGAGATGTTCTTCAGCCCGGACAACAACTTCTACTATATCACGCGCCAGCTCTTCGCCCCGCACGTCGACATGGGCAGCGGCGCCGACGCCTACGTCGAGTTCCCCGCCAAGGCCTCCGGCAACGACTGCTTCACGGCCTTCCCCGGCGTCAACGACTGGTACGACACCGTGAAGCTCAACTACGGCTACGACCCCGGCGACCGCAGCCGCCACTTCGACCCCGTTCCGGACACATGGCTCAAGATGCTCCACATCCTGCGCTACTGGGCCGCCAAGGGCATCGACGGCTTCCGCTGCGACATGGTCCACATGGTGCCCCTCGAATTCTGGGCCTGGGCCATTCCCCAGGTCAAGGAGCGCTGGCCCGAGGTGATTTTCATCGCCGAAATCTACGATGTGGCCCTCTACCGCCCCTTCATCGAGCAGGGCGGATTCGACTACCTCTATGATAAGGTGAACCTCTACGACACCCTGCGCGCCATCGAGACGCAGAACCACTCCGCCGCCACGCTGACCAACTGCTGGCAGACCGTAGAAGGCATCGGCGCCCATATGCTCAACTTCCTGGAGAACCACGACGAACAGCGCTTCGCCAGCCCCTTCTATGCCGGCGACGCCGCCCGCGTCGTACCCTCGCTGGTGGTAGCCGCGACAATGGGCACCGGACCCATGATGATATACTTCGGCCAGGAGCTCGGAGAGCCAGGCGCCGACGCCGAAGGCTACTCGGGCCTCGACGGACGCACCACCATCTTCGACTACTGGAGCGTGGCTTCCGTGCGCCGCTGGCTCAACCGGGGCGACTGCCGCGGCAGCCTGCGTCCCGACCAGAAAGCCCTGCGCGACCTCTACAGCCGAATTCTGCGCCTGGCGGCTACGGAGCCGGCAATCGCCGAGGGCGGATTCTTCGACCTGATGTACGTGAACTACACCAACCCGCGTCTGAATCCGCACCGCCACTACGTCTACCTACGCCACAAGGATGACGACATTCTGCTGATAGCCGTGAATTTCGGCGACGAGCAGGCCGACATCGCCGTCAACATCCCGGCCCACGCCTTCAATACCCTCGACACCCCGCAGGGCACCGACCCGAAGGCGCGCGAACTGCTCACCGGCGCCACCGCTCCGATGACGCTCAGCGCCTCGGAGCCTGCGGAACTCATCGTGCCGGCCCACGGCGCGGCCATCTGGCGCCTCTCGGCCAAGGCCATGAAGCCGCAGGCCCCCGGCTCCCCGAAAAAGCGCGGCCGCTCCGCAAAAGCCGCCGCTCCGAAGACCCCCGCAACCAGGAAATAAGCCCGCATCAAAAGTAAAAGAATACCCATCATACACTTCTCTATCCAATGGATACCAATCTTCCCCCTTTCAAAATCTTCTCCGGCTCCGCATCCCAGTACATGGCCGAGGAAATTTGCAAAGAACTCGGTGTAGAACCCGGCAAGATGAAAATCGAGCATTTTGCCGACGGTGAATTCGAAGTATGCTTCGATGAGTCCGTGCGCGGCTGCGAAGTCTACCTCGTCCAGAGCACCTTCCCCAACAGCGACAACCTGATGGAACTGCTGCTGATGATCGACGCCGCCAAGCGCGCCTCCGCAAGCTCCGTAATCGCCGTAATCCCCTACTTCGGCTGGGCCCGCCAGGACCGCAAGGACAAGCCGCGCGTAAGCATCGCCGCCAAGCTCGTATCGGACATGCTCGTTACGGCCGGCGCCGACCGCGTCATCACCATGGACCTCCACGCCGACCAGATCCAGGGATTCTTCAACATACCCGTCGACCATCTCTACGCCTCCTCGGTATTCATTCCCTACATCCAGAGCCTCAAACTCGAGGACCTGGTGATCGCCACGCCGGACGTAGGCGGCGCCAAGCGTGCCAACAGCTACGCCAAGTACCTGGACGTGCCCCTGGTTCTCTGCCACAAGCAGCGCGCAAAGGCAAACGTCGTGGCCAAGATGACCGTAATCGGCGACGTCAAGGACAAGAACGTGATTCTCGTGGACGACATGGTCGATACCGCCGGTACTATCTGC
>USGZ01000071.1 GCA_900554265.1 uncultured Porphyromonadaceae bacterium | reverse complement strand
GAACATGCCTACGCCTGCGGCGGCCAGGGCGCGCGCCGTGGCCAGGGTCTGCTCCTCTGTCTCGGCGGAGCAGGGGCCGGCGAGGATCGGAAGTCCGATGTCGAAAAGTTGAGAAATCACGCCGCAAAAATAGGAAAATATACGCGCATTTCAAAACTAATTGGCGACCTACGACGTTAGATATTCACAGGCCGCCTCCGCGACGGCTTGAATCACGAACAGTAATTAAACCAACAAAACCGACTGATATGGCTGAAAAATCTATAAAAGGCACACGCACCGAGAAAAATCTGGTGATTGCCTATCTGGCGGAATCGTCCGCCTATACCCGCTATATGTTCTATGCCTCCGCCGCCGAGAAAGAGAATTATTTCCCCATTTCCAAAATCTTCCAGGAAACGGCCGCCAACGAGATGCGCCACGGCAAGGTGTTCTTCAAGTTCCTCCAGGGGGGTAGCGTCAACGTGCCCATGGATGCCGACGCCGGCGTAATCGGCACCACCGCCGAGAACCTCGCCACCGCCGCTCATGAGGAGATGGTCGAAGGCGTCGAGCTATACACCAATGCCGCCAAGGTAGCCGACGAGGAAGGCTTCCCCGAAATCGCCAGCCACTTCCGCGCCATCGCCACCATCGAGGACCGCCACCGCCGCCGCTTCCTCCACTACCTCAAGCAGGTTCAGGAAGGTACGGTATGGAAGCGCGAGAAGCCCATCATCTGGAAGTGCCTCGTCTGCGGTTACGAATACAAGGGCACCGAACCTCCGACAACCTGCCCCGCCTGCGACCATCCCTACCAGCACTACATGGCCATGGACTATACCGAAGGCCTCGAATAATCCGAAAATTAAAAATCCCTACGATATGAACGAATTTCAGAAACTCATTCAGGAGAACAAGCCTACTCTGGTCGACTTCTTCGCAACATGGTGCGGCCCCTGCCGTATCCAGGGTCCCATCCTCGAGGACGTCAAGAAGCGCGTCGGCGACGAGGCCAACATCATCAAGGTCGACATCGACGCCAACCGAGAGCTGGCAATGCAGTACCGCGTCCAGAGCGTGCCTACCCTGATTATGTTCAAGAACGGCGAGGCCGTTTGGCGTGCCGTCGGCGTCCAGCAGGCCGAACAGCTTGTACAGAAAATCAAAGACCACCAGGAAACCAAAAGCGACGAATACTGATATGAGCGCTACAAATACGTCGGCACAGTTCGACAAATATATCGGCGAGGCCAAGCCCCTGCTCGTGGAGTTCTATAATCCCGAGTGCTCCAAGTGCCTCGAAACCTTGCCTCAGCTCGAGCAACTCAAGCGCGAGTTCGGCCCCAGGGCCAACGTGATGGCCGTCGACGGTCACTCCGAAGCCGCCCTCCGCGAGACATACAAAATCGACACATATCCTACCTACATCCTTTTCAAGGACGGCAAGGAAGCCTGGCGCGACAGCGGCCGCAAGGACACCCCCGAACTCCGCCACATGGTCGAAGACTTCATCTGAAGCTGTCTAAAACAATAGTAACGGCGCCCGCTCTCATTACGAGTCCGGGCGCCGTTGCTATTATTGCAGGAAGTTATTTGCAGTAGGGAGAGGGTGCTACATCAGGCAGAGCACCAGGGCCTGCGCCGCGACTACGCGCATGAACATCGTCAGAGGATAGACGGTCGAGTAGGCCACGGCGGGGGCATCGTTGCCCGTCGAGTTGTTGGCGAAGGCCAGGGCGGGGGGATCGGTGCAGCTGCCCGAAACGAGTCCCATGATGGTGAGATAATTGATTTTGTAGACGCCGCGGGCGATGCAGCCTACGATTACCAGCGGGATGAAGGTGATGGCGAAGCCGTAGATTACCCACCACATGCCCTGTTCGGTGAAGACGGTGGCGGCGAAGTCGCGGCCGGCGGCGATGCCGACGGCGGCGAGGAACATGCAGATGCCCAGCTCGCGCAGAAGCAGCGAGGCTGCCGACGAGGTGTAGGTAACCAGCTTGAACTTATAGCCGAAGCGGCTCAGCAGGATGGCCACTACCAACGGGCCGCCGGCGAGGCCGAGTTTCATGCCGAAGCCAAGGTCGATGGAGCCAAGCACGATACCGAGGATTATGCCCACGAAGATGGTGATCAGGTTGGGCTGGTCCAGGCGCTTCATCGAGTTGCCCAGGCGCGAGGCCAGGCGGTCGATGTCCTCCAGGTCGCCGACGACGGTGATGCGGTCGCCCATCTGCAGGCGCAGGTTAGGCGAGGCGAGCAGGTCGATGCCGGCGCGGTTGACTCGCGTGCAGTTCAGCTGGTAGCCGTTGTGGAGGCGCAGCGACCCGAGGGCCACGCCGTTGAACTCGCTCTTGGTCACGAGGATGCGGCGCGAGTAGACGGGCGTCGGCGCCGATTCCCAGTCCATCTCGACTTCCGGACCGATCACGGCCTTGAAGCGCTCGGCGTCGGCCGGCGAGCAGACGATGCGGAGGATGTCGCCGGTATGGATCTGGGTGGACGATTTGGGGATGGAGACCTTTCCGTCGGAGCCCATCAGTCGGGAAACCACGAAGTTGCACTGAACGATATCGTGGAGCTCGAGGAGGGTCTTGCCGCTGACGAGCACGTTGGTGACCTTGGCCGAGAGCATATATGGCTTCAGGTGGCTGGACTCCTGTTCTTCCTCGATGGCCTTGATTTCGGCCTCGGGCCTGACGCGGAATATGCCCTTGATTATGAACATGGTGAGGATGATGCCCAGCACGCCCAGCGGGTAGGCGGCGGCATAGCCGTTGGCCATCACGTTGGCGGCCTCGGGGCTGGCGGTGGGCATGGTCGTCACGGCCTGCTGCGCCGCGGCGAGTCCGGGGGTGTTGGTCACGGCGCCGCTCATGATGCCGACCAGCGCCGGTACGTCGCGCACCCAGCCGAAGCCGTAGATTGCCAGCACGATGCCGACGTTGAGCGCTATGGCCAGCAGGGCAAGGCCGTTGAGGCGGATGCCGCCTTCCTTGAAGGACGAGAAGAAGCTCGGACCGACCTGAAGGCCGATGGAGAATATGAAAAGTATAAGTCCGAATTCCCTTACGAATTTCAGTATCCCCGGGTCTATCTCGTATCCGAGATGCCCCATCAGGATTCCCACGAACAATACGAACGTCACTCCAAGCGAAACCCCGAAAAACTTTATCTTACCGATAAAGACGCCCGCCGCGATGACGAACGACAGCAGTATCAGGGTGGAGGCCAGTCCCGTATTGTGGGGAGCAAACATCTCAAGCAAACTTTCCATCCTTAAAAATTATATTAAAAGCCCTAATTTGGCCGCAAAGTTACATAAAAAATCCCGACTGCGCAAACGCGCGGCCGGGACTTGTTGTAAATTTCTGAATGTCAGAAGATGCCTTCTGTCAGCGTGTGAAGTGCGCCATGCGGAAGTCCTTCATGGAGGTGTCGCTCTTGGAGATGCGCGTGGAGTAGACGCGACTGCTGCCGCCGTCCTTGATCACCACCTTGATTACGCCGCCCGAGGAGGGCACGCGGCGTACGCGCACGAACACGTCGTAGATGCCCGTGTCCGGGTTGGTCCAGCGGATGCTCTCGTAGGAGCCGTTGCCGCCGGTGTTGTCGCCGCTGTATAGGGCGCCGTAGCTCGAGTCGCTGCTGCGGCCGTAGTAGACGTCGGAGGCCGTCGGCTGGTTGACGATAAGGTCGCAGTCGCCGTCGAAGTCCCAGAGAAGGGTGATTTTCAGCGTGCCGTTGGAGCCGACGCTCGATGCGCGCGAAACGGCGTTCGAGTCATAGGCCGTCGAGGTATTGGCCTCTACGAAACTGCTTACGGCATCGCCGGAACTGAACGAGTTGGTGGTGCTGGAGGCGTAGGTCGTCGGAATGGAACCCGAGTTGCTGCTGGAGCTTGACGAGGAGCCGGAGGAGCTCGACGAACCTGTGCCGGTATAGCGGAAGTTGGCCAGGCGCACGTCGTCGGGACCGCTGCCGCTGCCGGTGATATGGGCGGCGTAGACGGTCGACGTGCCGTTCTGCGTCACTACCAGCTTCACGTCGCCCCCGCCGCTGGGCAGGTTGCGGCAGCGTACGAAGGCGTCGTAGATGCCGTCGCCGGGGCTGGTGAACCATACGCTTTCCGCGGAGCCGCTGCCGCCGCGGTTGTCGCCGCTGTAGTGGCCGCCGTAGGTGTCGTCGTTGCTGGTGTTGCCGAAGTAGATATCCTTGCCGTTGGCCTGGTTGACAATCAGGTCCAGGTCGGAGCTGAAGTCCCAGAGCAGGGTCATCTTCAGCGGGCCCGAACCGCCTACGTTGCGCGAGCGCGACACGGCGTAGCTGTCGCTGATTCGCGACGGCGAGCCGTCGACGTAATTATCGACTGCCTCGCCAGATACGTAGCTGCTGGTCGAGCCGTTGGCGTTGATTACGGCGTAACCGTTCGGGTTGTTGCGCCGGCTGTTGTTGGTGTTTTGCTGCTCCTGCGTCTGTATCTCCTGGCGGCCAGGCTCAGCGATTGCAATCGAATCCGCATATGCTGATTCCGGTATCACTTCTTCCGCTCCGCCGCGCTGGTAGAACTCGATTTTGTAGAAGTTGCTCTCGCTGCTTGGACGCAGGGTGGCGCGTCTGGTGGTCACGTTGGAACCGTCGATGAGCACGTAAGTCAGCTCTACGGGCGAACTCAGGCTGAATATGCGGGCGAAGATGTCGTAGCGGCCGTCGGTCGGGCGTGTCCATTTGATGCACTCGTAGGAGCCGCTGCCCCCGCGGGAGTCCTGGCGGAAGCTGGCGCCGGTGCTGCTGTCCGATGTGGCCTGGTACCAGATATAGCTTGCGTCGGGCTGGTTGACAATAAGGTCGAAGTCATTGCTGGAGTCCCAGAAGATGCCTACGCCCATGGTGGCGTTGCCCATATAGCTGCGCAGACGCTGTACTGCCGATGCGTCGGATACCGGGGAGAAGACAGGACTCAGATAATTGTCGACAACATCGCCGATACCGTAATCGGTAACGTAGTTGGCGGCGTCATCGGCAGAACCAAGAGTACTGTTGACGTCGACGCTCGCCATTTTGTAGAAGCGAGGGGTTTCATCGTCGAAATATTCAAGGGTGGCGCTGTAGGTCTTGTAGGTGTCGCCTTTCTTTATGGCCAGATCTACGGGGATTCTCTCGCCTTCGCTTATCGAGCGGACGCTGACAAAGAAATCATACTCGCCCTCAGGTACATACATCCATGTGATGGCCTCGCGCGAGCCGCTGCCGCCCATGTTGTCGCCCTGATGATGGCCGCCGGTTCTTTCGCTGGAGGTCGTCAGGAAGTATATGGTCGTGCCGTCGGGCTCTACGGCGTAGAGGTCAAGGTCTGTGCTCCGGTTCCAGCCTAAGAGCGCCACCATCTGACAGTTGTTGTACTGGTCGAGGATTTCGTCCTCGAGGGCGCTGTTGCTCGATGTGCTTACGTCGGGCTGCAGATATTCGCTGATTACGTCGCCGCGGTCGTAGGCATGCGGCCCGAGGTCGTTGCCGCCCTTGGCTATCAGCACAATCAGGCCGATTAGCAGAGCCAGGCCCGCGACTATGCCGCCGCCGATCAGCAGGGCTTTCTTGCCGCTGTTATTGCCCTTACCCTTGCCTGCGCCGACGGGCCTGGGGGGATAGACCGGTGGCGGGGGTACGGGGGGAGGCGGAACCATGGGGCCGTTGCCTGGATTGGGCAGCGGTACGGTGCCGGGATTCGGAGCCGGCGAGGGTGCCGGCGGCGGCGTGGTGGTCTTGAGCAGACGGTAGACTTCCGCAACGCTCTGCGGACGCTGGGCGCGGTTCATGTCCATCATCTTGACGATGGCGTTCGCCGTCTGGGGCGAAAGTCCCGCGGTATAGTTGGCCGCCTCGCCGGGTACCATGTCGGTGGATTTCTTCGGGTTCTGCCCCGTTATGCAGTAGGCCATAGTCGCGCCGAGGGAGTAGATGTCCGCCGTCGGCTGGAAGGTGGTGATGCCGCCGTACTGTTCGATGGGAGAGTAGCCGTCGGAGCAGCCCAGGGTGTTGATGGTCGAGGTCGGGCGTCCCGAGGGGTCGTAATGCTTGCTCAGACCGAAGTCGATAAGCACGGGCCGCGGCTTGCCCGTCGGGTCGGGCGTCAGCATGATGTTGTCCGGCTTGATGTCCAGGTGAGTCAGATGGTTGGCGTGGAGGAATCCTATGGCATCGAGAATAGGCATCGTCAGCTGCAGCATCTCGGCCTCGTTCAGGCGCCCGCGCTTGCTCACGTAGTCGCGCAGCGAGTTGCCCTGCAGGAACTCCATTACGTAATATGCCGTGTTGTTGGCCTCGAAAATGTCCGTCACCTTCACGATGTTGTCGTGGTGGAGTCCCAGCTTCTGCAGGCGCGTGGCCTCGGCTATGAAGTCGCGCTGCGAATTCTGAACCTCGTCGGCAACGGGATTGGAGTATATGACTTTCGATGATCCTTCGGAACGCTCGCAGCAGCGGTTCAGGAAGTGCTCCTTCATGCAATAGAAGAAGGATATTACATTTCCGTCCTGAACTGTCTGGGCCTCTACCAGATAGGTTATTCCGAAACCTCCGGCTCCCAGGGCCTTGACTACCCTGTAGGTCTGGTTGCCGCTGGTAAGGAGCGTTCCCGGAATCAGTGCGTTTTTAAGTTCTGACATTATGGTTGTGTGTTAATGATTTGGCTTACTCCGATTGGTATATTCGGCGCTAAATTAAGCATTTTTATCAAATCCAGCAAATTTTATTCGCGAAAGTGCCTTAAATGCCAAGTTTTTGCTCCTCTTACATTCGTTTTCAGCACATATTACGCCTTTTAACCCCCTTTTTCTCAATTACTCTAATAAAAAAACCGTCCTCCGCCCCTTCTCCGCTTTTCGCCTCTCCGCGCCTCAGGCGCCGCTTTCGGTCTTCCCGCGCCTTTTGCCGCGGCCTGTTTCTTTGTCCGGGCCCGGAGCTTCAGCTCCGCCCGCATTGTGCAAAGCGCATTGAAAAGCGGGCATTATATTTATAATGAGGAATCGGGCTTCTTGTTCGGGTGCTGAATGTTAATTAAATGTTAAATTGCCTTGAAAATTTGGATTGGGGGAATTCTCGCCGTAACTTTGCACTCGCTTTCGGAAAGAACGCTTCCCGGAAGCCCCAAAGAGAACATTGAAAGATTTACAATAGACGTTTATAGAGTAGTACAGGAGCAACGCTGTCCGAGCAATCGGACGCGAAGTCTCAAGTCAATTCTGCAACAGCAGGCTCAATAAATCAGAAGCGATTCGCGGGTCAGGAACGCAATTCGCGGCAGCGCACACGCTGCTTGTGAAAGGCAAAAATTCAAAAATTCTTGCCTTGTTTTGAATTTGAAAGAAAGAAAAACAAGATAAGCAACAACGAAGAGTTTGATCCTGGCTCAGGATGAACGCTAGCGACAGGCTTAACACATGCAAGTCGAGGGGCAGCGGGGAGGAAAGCTTGCTTTCCTCCGCCGGCGACCGGCGCACGGGTGAGTAACACGTATGCAACCTGCCCTTGACAGGGGGATAACCCGGAGAAATCCGGACTAATACCGCATAATGCTCTGAAGAGACATCTCTTCGGAGCCAAAGGAAGCGATTCCGGTCAAGGATGGGCATGCGTCGCATTAGCTGGTTGGCGGGGTAAAGGCCCACCAAGGCGACGATGCGTAGGGGTTCTGAGAGGAAGGTCCCCCACATTGGTACTGAGACACGGACCAAACTCCTACGGGAGGCAGCAGTGAGG